>DRLM01000074.1 GCA_011375345.1 Gammaproteobacteria bacterium | reverse complement strand
TACGCGCCTCCCGAGACAGTTTGGCCACGGCGCGCCCCTCCCTTCTGGTGGTACACGCCGTAGCGGTTTACCGGGACTCTCGTCCCAAGGAAAGGTGCGTAAATCTGGATGTCGCGTTAACCTCAGAATAGGGTGTCGTTTTACAGGGGAGGTCTACTTCAAGCCCAGATGGCTGATATCCGGCAGCGGGGGCGGCGCGGTTTTTTTGATCTCTTCCAGGCTTTCACCGGCCTGGGCAAGGCTCAAATGGCTGGTGTCGATGTCCACTGGTGGCGCATCCGGCAGTTCGATCAGGCTTTCGCCCGGGGGGGCCACGGACAAGGCGCTGGTGTCGATCTTGGGTGGTACGTTGATGACCTGCACCGCCAGGGTCTGATCGGGCGACCCCAGTCTCAGGTGGGCGATGTCGATCTGGGGCGGGGCAATGACAGGGGCTTCGACCAGCACACTGCCTGCCGGGGCCAGCTCCGGCCCGCTGTCGGTCTCCGGCGCTGCGGCGGCGCTGACAGGCTCGGGGGCCGGTTCGGCGTGCGGGGCATTGCGGGTGGCGGCGGAGTCCATGGCCGTTGGCGCCAGCTCTGTAGCGCCGGGCTCCGTCCGGGCTTCCGTTGCAAGCTCAGGCGCGGCCTGAGCTGTCGGCACAGGATCAGCCTCCGCCGGGGACGGTGGGGCGGCTCCGGACGCGGGTTCGGCAAAGCAGCGCAGGCCGGCCTGTTCCACCCGGGCCACGTAGGTCTGCGCCGTGGCCCGGTCCACGCCTTTTTTGATGACCACCCGCCGGCCGGAAAACAAGGGCGCCAGCTTGTCCGCCGGGGTGTTGAACAAACGGGCCAGGCGCTGGGCGACTTCCTCCGTTCGGGCGCCATCCACCAACCGGCCGTCTACATGAATCTGATACCTAGCATCGCTCACGGACCGTGCTCCCTGCTTCGTCTCTCAAGCCGTTAACGGTACGCTTTTTCCCCGCTGAAGGCAGTCGTGAGAACGATGCGTCAGAGTGACCGGAGTCACATATATTATTATTGTATATGCTTATACTATATTTTTATTTGGAGGTGGCCATGATACTCAGACAGCTCTTTGATTATGACACCTGGACCTATACATATCTGATCGCCGACCGGGACAGCGGTCATGCCGCCCTCATCGATCCGGTGCAGGACCAGGTGGAACGTGATCTCCAGCTCCTGACCGAACTGGGGCTGACTTTGAAATACGCCCTGGACACCCATGTCCACGCTGACCACATCACAGCGGCGGGCCGTTTGCGGGAACGCAGTGCGTGCCAGACAGGGCTGGCGGCCATCAACGCGGTGGGCTGCGCCGACATCGGGCTGAACGACGGCGACACACTGGCGCTGGGCCGGCTCCAGGTGCGGGTGCTGACCACCCCGGGTCATACCGACGGCTGTTTGAGCTACAAGGTGGAGAATCACGTGTTCACCGGCGACAGCCTGTTCATCCGCGGCTGCGGCCGCACCGACTTTCAGCAGGGCGATGCCGGCCGCTTGTACGACTCCATCACGCACAAGCTCTTCACCCTGCCGGATGACACCTGGGTTCACCCCGGCCACGATTACCGTGGTCAGACCCTGTCCACCATCGGGGAGGAAAAACGTTTCAACCCCCGCCTCAAGCTGGGCCGGCAGGCCTTCATCAACTACATGAAGAATCTGGATTTGCCCGATCCGAAATACATGATGGAAGCGGTGCCCGCCAACCTGGAATGTGGCCGCTCGTGAGCGCGCTGCTGTGGCCGGCGGCGTTCGCCATGGGCATCGTGCTGGGGATGTTCGGCGCCGGGGGCGGCATGCTCACCGTGCCGCTGCTGATCTATCTGGCCCATGTCCCCATCAAAGCTGCCGTGGCCATGAGCTTGTGGGTGGTGGCGCTGGTGTCTCTGGCCGCCCTGGCGCAGCAACGGGCCTGGCACTGCCTGCAACCCAGATTGCTGTTAGTGTTCGGGCTGACCGGAGTAGCCGGCAGTGTCACCGGCTCCACTCTGGCGCCCTACTTGCCCGAGCGCTTGCAGCTGGGGCTGTTCGCCGCCCTGACCCTGCTGGTGGCCTGGTGGCTGAACAAACTGGAACTGTCCAACCGGGTGAGCGTGTTCCGCTTCATCCCCGCCTCCATCACCGGCTTCGCCATCGGGGCCTTGACGGGGATAGTGGGCGTGGGGGGCGGATTTTTGCTGGTGCCGGCCTTGATTTACCTGGGCATTGGCCACTTTCCCACGGCGGTGGCACACTCCCTGCTGCTGGTCTGTTTCAATGCCCTGGCCGGTGGCATCACCTATCTCAACACCGAGAGCTTTTCCCTGCCCCTGACCCTGATCCTGGCGGCCCTGGCCGCCGTCGGTAGTACTGTGGGGGGCTTTCTGTTAAAACGTCTTCCCAGCACCCAGCTGCAACGCGGCTTCAATATCATGCTCGTCCTGCTGGGGAGTTTCATGCTGTGGCGGGCAATTGCGACTTAACATCAACCAATGGAGGGGATCATGAGCGAGCAGCGTCATCACAAGGTCTTGATTGTCGGCGGCGGCACCGGCGGCATCGCCGTGGCCTCGCACCTGAAAAAAGAATCGCCCGAGCTGGACATTGCCATAGTTGATCCGGCCCAGACCCATTACTACCAGCCGGGCTGGACCCTGGTGGGAGGCGGTATCATGCACGCTGAGAAAACCGCGCGCAGCATGGAGACCGTCATCCCCGCCGGTGTGAGCTGGATCAAGGACGCCGTCGCCGAGCTCGATCCAGACAACAACAACCTCAGCCTGGCCTCCGGCGACAAGGTCGGCTACGACTATCTGGTGATGGCCGCCGGCATCAAAATTGACTGGGACGCCATTCCCGGGCTGGCGGAAAGCATTGGCGAAAACGGGGTGGTGAGTAATTACGGCTACGAACTCGCCCCCAAAACCTGGGACGCCATCAGCCATTTCCGCGGCGGCACCGCCCTGTTCACCCAGCCCAAACCACCCTTCAAATGCCCCGGCGCGGCACAAAAGATTCTTTATCTGGCCGACGAAGTCTTCCGCAAGCACGGCGTGCGCAACAAATCCCAGGTGATTTTCTGCTCTGCCGCCCCCGGCATTTTTCCGGTGAAAAAATACGCCAAGGTGCTGAACGAAGTCATCGCCCGCAAGGAACTGGACATGCGCTACCAGACCAACCTGGTGGAGCTGCGCCCGGACAAACGGGAAGCGGTGGTGGAAAAGGCCGGGGGCGAGAAAGAAACCATTCAGTACGACATGATCCACGTTACCCCGCCCCAAAGCGCGCCGGACTTCATCAAGGGCAGCCCCCTGGCCGACGGGGCCGGCTGGGTGGACGTGGACATGTACACCCTGCGCCACAAAAAATACGCCAATGTGTTCGGCCTGGGCGACTGCACCAACTCCCCCAATTCCAAAACCGCCGCCGCCATCCGCAGCCAGACGCCGGTGGTGGTCAGCAACCTGCTCACCGCCGTGGGTGGCGGCGAAGGCAAAACCGCCTACGACGGTTATGCGTCCTGCCCCCTGGTCACGGGCGTGGGCAGGCTGGTGTTGGCCGAGTTCGATTACAATCTGCAACCCAAGGAAACCTTCCCCTTCGACCAGGGTAGGGAACGCAAGAGCATGTACTACCTGAAAAAATATGTATTGCCCAAGTTCTACTGGGACGTGCTGTTAAAGGGCGGCAACCTCGGCGGCGGCGGCGCCTGAACACGCCGCGAAGGCGCATATCCCTTACTATTAATAAAAGGCTGGAATGGGGGTGAATGCCTGAACAGCAACCTGATTTCAGGTATTCACCCTCACCCTGCCAAAGGGAGGACGGGGTCAGGTCTTGTTTTTTGCCCCCCCTTTCCTTACGTTCGATGCAACCAACGGCCGGCCGCCGCGCCAAGGCATGACCCCATCCCCGCGCTGCCCCTTGGCCTGTGGGATCCAGTTCCAGCACTCACCGGGACAACGCGGAACAGCTCATTCAGCTCATTCGGCGTGGGCAGCAAAGGCGGGATGGCGGGACAGTCTGCCGGTTCGGCCAGGGGGAAGCGCATGGTGTTCATGGCGTGGCGTCCGGGACATCCAGCAAGCTGATCCAATGCCGGACTGGTATTTCCGCGGCGCCACCGAGGTGCAACAGACAACCAATGTTGGCGGTGGCGATGATTTGGGGCTGGCCGGCACTCAATGCCGCGAGCTTGTTCTGCCTGAGTTGTTTCGCCAAGGCGGCTTGTAACAAAGAATAAGTGCCGGCAGCGCCGCAGCAAAGATGGGGGTCTGCGACTGATGTCAGTTCGAAGCCACAGCGGACGAGCACATCCTCCACCCGCCCGGCCAGCTTTTGGCCGTGTTGCAAGCTGCAGGGTGATTGAAACGCCACGCGGCGCGGCCGCGTGATTGTCAACGGTGATAACTCCTCGGCGGCCAGCACTTCGCTGAGGTCGCGGGTCGCGGCGCTGATGCCCGCGGCTTTGACGGCATAGTCAGGATCATCGCGCAACAAACAGCCGTACTCCTTGACCACTGCGCCGCAACCGGCGGCGGTCATCACAATGGCCTCGGCACCTGCCTTGAGGCGGGGCCACCAGGCGTCGATGTTGCGGCGCATGTGTTCCCGCGCCGGGCCGGCCTCGTTCAGGTGTTGATGCAGGGCACCGCAGCAACCCGTTTCGGGAACGCGCATGAGGGAAATGCCGACGCGGTCCAACACCCGCGCCGCGGCGGCATTGATTTCTGGCGCGGCACGGCTTTGGACACAGCCGTCCGGCACCAGCATTTTGCGCTTGTGACGCGGCGGCGGCCAGGCGGGCACGGCGACAGGTTGTGGCACGATGCGGCGCACCTCCGGCGGCAGCAGGGGACGCAGCCATTGGCCCAGTTTCAACAAGAGACCGAAACGCTCCGGGTGCGGGAATAGCGCCAACAAGGTCCGGCGCAGCATGCGCTGGTGCCATGTTCTGGGCACTTGGTCATCCACCACTTGGCGGCCGATCTCCACCAAACGGCCATAGCGCACCCCGGAGGGACAGGTGGTCTCGCAACTCAGGCAGGTCAGACAACGGTCCAGGTGAATTTGCGTGGCGGCGCTGAGCGGCCGGCCTTCCAGGGCTTGTTTGATCTGATAAATCCGCCCCCGCGGGCCGTCCAGTTCATCGCCCAAGAGTTGATAGGTGGGACAGGTGGCGTTGCAAAATCCGCAGTGCACACAACTGCGCAAGATGCTTTCGGCCTCCCGGCCCCAGGGCGTGTTTTGGACGGCGGGGCTTAAACGGGTCTGCACGGGGGTACTCTGGTGGACCAGGACAAGGCGGCTTACAGATCGTGGTACAAACGGCCGGGGTTGAACAGGCCGCGTGGGTCCAATGCGGTTTTGATGCGCCGGTGCAGGGCCAGCAAAGCCGGCTTCAAGGGCTGGAACACATCGTTTTTGCGATCGCCACCGCGAAATAACATTGCATGTCCTCCTCCCGTCGCCGCTGCCGCGAACACTTGGGCGGGGGGCGCTGTGGTTTTGTACCAGCGCAAGGCGCCGCCCCATTCCAGCAAAGCTTTGCCAGGCAAATTGGGCCACGGGGCGGCGGGCGGCAGGGACAGGCGCCACAATGGCACATCGTCCTGGAAAAAGGCCCGCCGCTGTTCGCGCACATCGTGCCAAAAGGTTGCGCCTTTGTTGCAGACATCCCCGCCGGTTTTCTTACGTGCCGCCGCCACCGCGCGCTCGGTGCCGGACAGGCGCAGATACAGGCTGTCGCCGGTGTAGCAGGTGGCGGACAGGGGCACAGTGCCGCGGCCCAGTTCGCCCAGTTTGGTCAGCACCTGGTCCCGGGGCAGTTCCAGGACCACGGTCAGTTCCGTGGCGGGGCGGGGCAAAACTTTGAGTGAAACCTCCAACAACACCCCCAAGGTACCCATCGCCCCGGCCATGAGACGAGAGAGATCATAACCCGCCACGTTTTTCATCACCTGGCCACCGAAGCGCAGCACCTCGCCGCGGCCGTTGATGAGGCGCGTGCCCAACACAACATCGCGGGCCGCCCCGGTGTAGGGGCGGCGCGGGCCGGACAGGCCGCAGGCAATGGTGCCGCCCAGCGTGGCGCCAGCCCCGAAGTGGGGCGGTTCAAAGGCCAGCATCTGCCCGGCCCCCGCCAGGGTCGCTTCGAGGTCTGCCAGCGGCGTGCCCGCGCGGGCGGTGATAACCAGCTCGCTGGGCTCGTAGCTGACGATGCCGCGATGGCCGGCGGTTGCCAGGATGTCATCCGCTTGCGCGTCACGGCCGTAAAACGCTTTGCTGCCGCTGCCTGTGATGCACAGGGTGTGGCGCCGGGCGGCAGCTTCCCGCACCTGCGCTTGCAGATCCTGGGTGATGTCTGCTTCAGCGCTCACATCAAAAGCGCTCAAGTTCGGGAAAGGGCAGCCGGCCGCCGTGCACGTGCATGGCACCGAACTCGGCGCAGCGCGCCAAAGTGGGCACGGCTTTGCCGGGATTGAGCAGGCCCTGTGGGTCAAAGGCCGCTTTGACGGCATGAAACTGAGTCAATTCCTGCCCGCCGAACTGCACGCACATTTGCTTGATTTTTTCCATGCCCACGCCGTGCTCGCCGGTGATGGTGCCACCCACGGCCACGCACAGTTCCAAAATCCTGCCGCCCAGCTCCTCGGCTTTTTCCAGCTCACCATCCCGGTTGGCATCGTACAAAATCAGGGGGTGCAGATTGCCGTCACCGGCGTGAAACACATTGGCCACGGGCAGGCCGTACGCGTCGGACAGCTCGCTGATACGGTGCAACACCGTGCCCAGGTGCTGGCGGGGAATGGTGCCGTCCATGCAATAGTAATCCGGCGCCAGGCGCCCCACGGCAGGAAAGGCGGACTTGCGCCCGGTCCAAAAGCGGCGCCGTTCCTGCTCATCGCGCGCGGTGCGCACTGCCGTGGCCTTGCAATCAAGCAGCAATTGGCGCACCCGGTAGATCTGCTCCGACACTTCCTCGTTGCCGCCGTCCAGCTCGCACAGCAAAATGGCAGCGGCCCCGGTGGGATAGCCGGCATGGACGAAATCTTCCGCCGCCTTGACAGCGAGCCGGTCCATCAGCTCCAGACCGGCGGGAATGATGCCCGCGGCGATAATGCGTCCCACCGCCGTGCCGGCGGCCTCGGCGCTGGCGAATGCGGCCAGCACCACCTGGGCCCGTTCCGGCTGCGGCAGCAGTTTCACCGTCACCTCCACCACCACACCCAGCATGCCTTCGGAGCCGGTGAGCAAAGCCAGCAGGTCATAACCGGGGCCATCCAGGCTCATCCCGCCCAACTCGAGCAGTTCGCCGTCCACTGTAATCACCTTCACACCCAGCACATTGTGCACGGTCAGGCCGTATTTCAGACAATGCACGCCGCCGGCGTTTTCCGCCACATTGCCGCCGATGGAACAGGCGATTTGCGACGAGGGATCGGGCGCGTAGTACAAGCCATATGGCGCCGCGGCCTGGGAAATGGCCAGGTTGCACACACCGGGCTGCACCCGCGCGCAGCGGTTGGCCACGTCCACTTCAAGAATGCGGTTGAGTCTGGCCAACACCAGCAATACGCCGTCTTCCAGCGGCAGCGCCCCGCCGGACAGGCCCGTGCCCGCGCCCCGCGCCACCACAGGCACCTGCTGCTCGTGACAGAGCCGCAGCACCGCCTGGACCTGAGCCACCGTTTCGGGCAATACCACCACCCACGGCACGCACCGGTAAGCGGACAGGCCGTCGCATTCGTAGGGGTGGCGGGATTCATCATCCGCCAAGAGTCCGTGCCCGGGCAGCACATCACGCAAACCGGCCAGCACCCGCGCCTTCGCTGTGTCACTGGGGCTCGAATATTCTTTCACCGCACCCACCAGTCGCGCCTGCATTTTTCATCAGTACTATTAAGTGTTTACGCTGCCGCCGAACAAGCCGGGACCATAACGGAAGGCGAAAAACGGCGCAAGGTCTGGAATCGGGTGGACAGACTCAGGCGCAGCTTTGGGAGCGTGTTCCGGCACATGAGCTGGGGGCTTGGTGGGTCTGAATGACATGAAGTATTGTTTTTCCAGGTAAAGGGCTTCGACCCCTTTTCTCCACGGAACCCAAAGCCCAGTGCATCACTCTGAATTTGAGAAATCCCCCGCCCTACCGATACGGGTTATGCAGGGATACGCCGAAACGCTCTGGACCTTTTCAGCAACCAAGGAGGCGCCACGTGGGATTGCGACGTTGGTTGGCTAAAACCATTGTCGACTGGCTGGCTTATGAACGGCCCAATGACGGCATGCCGATGTGCGATTTCGATCGCCTGGCTTTTGAGATCCGCCCCTGCGATGTGTTGTTGGTGGAGGGGCGCAGCCGCGTCAGCGACATCATCAAAAACATCACCCAGACGGCCTGGACGCACTCCGCGATTTACATCGGGCGTTTGAGTGACATCGAAAACCCCGCGGTGCGCGCCCTGGTGGCCAAGCACCACGACGGTGACGAACAGGAGCAACTGCTCATCGAGGCGTTGTTGGGTCAAGGTACCATCGTCACGCCGCTCCGCGCCTACCGCCACGAGCATCTTCGCATCTGCCGCCCCCGGGCCCTGTCCATGCAGGACGCGCAGCGGATAGTTGAGTATTGCGCCGGCCACCTGGGCGTGGACTACGATGTGCGCCAGCTTATTGATCTGGCGCGCCTGCTCTATCCCTACGCCATATTGCCCCGTCGCTGGCGCTCCACGCTGTTTGAACACAATGCCGGTATTCCCACCCGCACCGTGTGTTCTTCCATGATTGCGGCGGCCTTTTCCCACGTGCACTATCCCATTCTTCCCGTGGTGCAGCGTGGCGACGACGGCCGCCTGCATCTGTACAAACGCAATGCCCGCCTGCACACACCCCGCGACTTTGATTACTCGCCTTATTTTGACATCATCAAATATCCGTTCCTGGGCTTTGACGATATGGCGGTATACCGCCAGTTGCCTTGGAACAAAGAGGGCGTCATCTGCAACGATGAAAATGACTGCTTCGTGCCAGACACCGCCGTCCCCGCGCCAGTGACAAGCCGGGGACAAGCGGCTATTGTTGCGGCCAAAGTGGCCGCTTCGGAAAATCTCATGCAGCCTGCCACGGGGGGCGGCCTGGAAAGATAAACACGCGCCACGCCTGCAAGACTCAGGAACATGACTTTCGGCAGGTGCCAAGACGGGCTGACCAACCGCGGTGACGATACGCACTGCCCCTGAGGGGTTTGAGGGCAGGGAAACAAGGGCAGCCTCCGCCCGGGCAGACGAGCACCTTTGACGCCGCCGTCAGGGCCGGGCTGGATGGTGACCCGGAACAACAACAGAAAGGGACTCATATGTTCATTGTGCTGTGGATCGCCGCACTCGCGCTGGGTTTGGCGGCATTGGCTTACTGGCGCATGGGGATGTTGTGGGTGGCGTTGGGGGGCGGTGTGTATCTGGCAGTTTCTGCCGCCATGAAGCCGGTGCCTGTGTCACTGTTGGTGCTGGCAGCCATCCCCTATCTGCTGATCGCCCTGCCCCTGGCCATTGTGCCGCTCAGGCGTGCCCTGATCAGCCGCCGCCTCCTCGCCCTGTTCAAAAAAGCCCTGCCCCCCCTTTCCACCACCGAGCGGGAAGCCCTGGAGGCGGGCAGCGTATGGTGGGACGGCGAGTTGTTCAGCGGCCGTCCGGATTGGGAAAAACTGCTCACCACGCCCGCCCCGGCACTGACTGAAGAAGAGCAGGCCTTCCTCGACGGTCCCGTGGAAAAGCTGTGCCAGATGGTGAACGACTGGGACATCACCCAGGAGCGCCTGGATCTGCCGCCGGAGGTGTGGCGCTTCATCAAGGAAAACGGCTTCTTCGGCATGATCATCCCCAAGGAACACGGCGGCCTGGGTTTTTCCGCCCTGGCCCACTCGGCGGTGGTGATGAAGCTGGCCAGCCGCAGCGTCAGCGCCGCCGTCACCGTCATGGTGCCCAACTCCCTGGGACCGGCGGAGCTGCTTTTGCACTACGGCACCGAGGAGCAAAAAAACCACTACCTGCCGCGCCTGGCTGCGGGCGAGGAGGTGCCCTGCTTCGCCCTCACCGGTCCCGAAGCCGGCAGCGACGCCAGCAGCATCCCCGACCGGGGGGTGGTCTGCCGCGGCACCTTTGACGGCAAAGAAGTCCTCGGCATCAAGCTCAACTGGGAAAAGCGCTACATCACCTTGGGCCCCGTGGCCACAGTGCTGGGCCTGGCCTTCAGGCTCTACGACCCCGACCATTTGTTGGGCCATCAGGACGACATCGGCATCACGCTGGCCCTGATTCCCACCGCCACCGCCGGCGTGGACATCGGTGAGCGGCACTTCCCTCTGAACCAGGCCTTTCAAAACGGTCCCAACCGCGGACGCGATGTGTTCATTCCCCTGGACTGGGTCATCGGTGGCGCCCAGCGGGTGGGCCAGGGCTGGCGCATGCTGATGGAAAGCCTGGCCGCGGGCCGTTCCATTTCCCTGCCCGCCCTGTCCACCGGCGGCGGCAAGCTGGTGTGCCGTGCCACTGGCGCCTATGCCCGCATCCGGCGCCAGTTTCGCACCCCCATCGGCCGCTTCGAAGGGGTGGAGGAAGCACTGACCCGCATGGCGGTCCATACTTATGTCATGGACGCGGCACGGGTGATGACCGCCGGGGCGGTGGATCGGGGGGAAAAACCCGCGGTGATTTCCGCCATGGTCAAATACCATCTGACTGAACGCATGCGCCAGGCGGTGAACGACGCCATGGACGTGCAGGGCGGCAGCGCCATCTGCATGGGGCCGCGCAATTTCATCGCCCGCATGTACCAGGCCATTCCCATCAGCATCACCGTGGAAGGGGCCAATATCCTCACCCGCAGCCTGATCATCTTCGGCCAGGGGGCGGTGCGCTGCCACCCCTTCGTTTATAAAGAGATGCAGGCGGTAAATGACAGCGATGCCAAACGCGGCCTGCGCGACTTCGATCATGCCTTCTTCGGCCATGTGGGCTTCACCCTCAGTAATGCCGTGCGCGCCCTGTGGCTGGGGCTCACCGGCGCCCGCTGGGCCCGGGTACCCGTCACCGGCGCGCTGAAACGGGACTACCAGCACCTCACCCGCCTCAGCGCCGCCTTCGCCCTCAGTGCCGACATCGCCATGCTGGTACTGGGCGGCGCGCTCAAGCGCAAGGAAAAGCTCTCGGGCCGCTTCGCCGATGTGTTCAGTCATCTCTACCTTGCCTCCGCCGTGCTCAAACGGTTCGAGGATCAGGGCCGGCCCGAGGACGACCGGCCGCTGGTGGAATGGGCGCTGGCGGACGCCAAATCCACCATCGAAGGCCGGCTGACGGCCATATACCGGCATCTGCCCCAACGCTGGCTGGGTCGGGCGCTGCGCTGGTGGGTGTTCCCCACGGGCCTGTCTTTTCAGCCCGCTGACGATCGTACCGGCCACTACGCCGCTGCCCTGCTGCTCAGCCCGTCCGAGGCCCGCGACCGCTTGACCGCCGGTGTGTTCGTACCCACCGACGAAAACGAGGCAGTGGCCCGACTGGACCGGGCGCTGGCACTGGTGGGCGAGGCTGAGACAGTGGAGAAGAAGCTGCGCGAAGCCGTGCGCAGCGGCACCCTGGTGGCCACGCCCCTGGATGCCCTGGTGAGCGCCGGCGAACGCGCCCAAGTCATCACCGCCGAGGAAGCGGCATTGTGGCGCCGGTTTGAGGCGCTGCGCCGTGAAATCATCGCTGTGGATGCCTTCAAACCCGAAGCACTGATCTGAGGAGACCCCCATGCCCAGCCCAAGGACGAAACATGGTGGGCGGCCCGTATATGTGGTGGACGGTGCCCGCACGCCCCAACTGAAAGCCCGGGGCAAACCCGGACCGTTCCATTCCGCCGATCTGGCGGTGGCGGCGGGGCGGGCCCTGCTGCTGCGCCAGCCTTTCGAGCCCGGCGACTTCGATGAAGTGATTCTGGGCTGTGTCATGCCCGGCCCGGACGAGGCCAATATCGGCCGTGTCGTCGCCCTCAGACTGGGCTGCGGCCACGACGTGCCCGCCTGGACGGTGCAACGCAACTGCGCCTCCGGCATGCAGGCCCTGGACTGCGCTTTCCACGACATTGCCGACGGCCGTGCCGAACTGGTGCTGGCGGGCGGCACCGAGGCCATGAGCCACGCCCCGGTGCTACTGCGGGAAAAAATGGTCGCCTGGCTGGCGGACTGGAACCGCGCCCGCAGCTTCGGCGCCAGGGCGAGAGCGCTCACCCGGCTGCGACCCGCTCATCTGGCCCCCGTCATCGGTCTGCTGCGTGGCCTCACCGACCCCCTGGCGGGCCTGTCCATGGGACAGACCGCGGAAAACCTGGCCTACCGTTTCAACATCAGCCGCGAAGCGATGGACGCCTTCGCTCTGCGCAGCCACCAGCGCCTGGCGGAAGCCCAGGACGCCGGGCGGCTTGTGGAAATCGAACCCCTGTTTGACAGCCGCGGCAAAGCCTATGAGCACGACGACGGCCTGCGCCGCGAAACCGATATGGCGGCCCTGGCCAAACTAAAACCCGTGTTCGACAAACCCTACGGCCTGGTCACCGCCGGCAACAGCGCCCAGGTCACCGACGGTGCGACGCTGCTGGTGCTGGCCTCCGAACAGGCCGTGGAAAAACACAGCCTGCCCGTGCTGGGCCGCATCGTGGACAGCCAGTGGGCCGGAGTGGACCCGGCGCAAATGGGGTTGGGCCCCGCCCACGCCATATCCCCCCTGCTCCAACGGCGGCGCCTGAAAGCCGACGCGGTGGACTACTGGGAAATCAACGAAGCCTTCGCCGCCCAGGTGCTGGCAGTGCTGGCGGCCCTCAAAGATACCGACTACTGCCGCAAGGAACTGGGCCGCCGCAGCGCCGTGGGCGAAATACCCGGGGAGCGGCTCAACGTGGACGGCGGCGGCGTCAGCCTGGGTCACCCCGTGGGCGCCAGCGGGGCGCGCATCGTTCTGCATTTGCTGCACGTGCTGGAACAACGGGGCGGCAAGCGCGGCATGGCCAGCCTGTGCATCGGCGGCGGCCAGGGCGGCGCCATGCTGGTGGAACGGACGGGAGACTGAAGGATGGCAACGTACAAAAACTGGCGCCTGGAGCGCGACGAGGACGGGATCGCCTGGCTTTATTTCGACAAAGCCGGTGCCGGCGCCAATGTCTTGTCCAAGACCGTGCTGGAGGAATTGGACAGCGCGCTGAACGGGCTGTTGGACCCGTCCCCCACGGGCGTGGTGATCCTCTCGGCCAAAGACAACGGCTTCATCGCCGGCGCCGACGTGAAAGAATTCACCGCCATCAAGGACGAGGGCGAGGCCCTGGCGCTGATCCGGCGGGGCCAGGGCATCATGGACCGCATCGGGGCCCTGCCCTTTCCCAGCGTGGCCCTGATTCACGGCTTCTGCCTGGGCGGCGGCCTGGAGCTGGCCCTGGCCTGCGATTACCGCGTGGCGCGGGACGACCCCGGCACCCGCCTGGGGCTGCCCGAAGTACTGCTGGGCATCCACCCCGGCTTCGGCGGCTCGGTGCGGCTGACGCGCTTGATTGGCGGCCCGGCCGCCATGGGGCTGATGCTCACCGGCCGTACCCTGGACAGCCGCCGGGCCAAACGCCTGGGTCTGGTGGATCTCGCCGTGCCCCAGCGCCACTGGAAGCGCGCCGCCGCCCGGCTGATCCTCGACCAGGCACCCAAACGGCAAGCCAAGGCCCTGCAGCGGGCCAGCAACCTGCCGCTGGTACGCCCCGTCCTGGCCCTCGCCATGCGGCGCCAGGTGGCGGCCAAGGCCAGAAAAGAGCACTACCCCGCGCCCTACGCCCTGATTGACGTGTGGGCCCGCCACGGCGGTGATCCCCGGGCCATGCTGCGGGCCGAGGCCGAGTCAGTGGCCCGCTTGCTGCTGGGGGGCACGGCGCAAAACCTGGTGCGGGTGTTCTTCCTGCAGGAGCGGCTCAAGGGACTGGGCAAGGCCAGCGCCTTCACCCCCAGGCGGGTGCACGTGATCGGCGCCGGCGTCATGGGGGGTGACATCGCCGCCTGGTGCGCCGGCCGCGGCTTGCAGGTGACCGTGCAGGACAACAACCCCGCCGCCCTGGCGCGGGTGGTGGGCCGGGCCCACAAGCTGTATCAACAACGTCTCAAAGACCGCCGCCGGGTGCGCGACGCCATGGACCGGCTGATTCCCGACCGCAGCGGCGCCGGGGTGGGCCGGGCCGATGTCATTATCGAAGCCATTTTCGAAAACGTGGACGCCAAACAGGGCTTGTTCCGGGAGATCGAACCCCAGGCTCGCCCCGAGGCGCTGCTGGCCACCAACACCTCCAGCATTCCGCTGGAAACCCTGGGCGAGGCCTTGCACGATCCCGGCCGCCTGGTGGGCGTGCACTTCTTCAACCCCGTGGCCAAAATGCAACTGGTGGAGGTGGTGAGCGGCGCCTCCACCGGTCCGGCCTGGGCGGAAAAAGGCGCGGCCTTCGTGCGCCGCATCGACCGCCTGCCTCTGCCGGTGAAAAGCTCGCCCGGCTTTCTGGTCAACCGGGTGCTGATGCCCTATTTGCTGGAAGCGGTGAGCCTGGTGGAAGAAGGTGTGCCGCCGGCGGTCATCGACAAGGCCGCCACGGATTTCGGCATGCCCATGGGACCGATCCTGCTGGCCGACACCGTGGGGCTGGATATCTGCCTGTCAGTGGCGGAGATCCTCGGAAGAGAGCTGCACCACACCGTGCCCGGCCGCCTGCGTGAAATGGTCGAAGCGGGCAGGCTGGGGAAAAAAAGCGGCCAGGGATTTTATGCCTATGACAAAGGCAAAGCCCTGGTACCCAAGATCGACCGTTCCTACGCCGCCCCGGCCGATCTTACCGAGCGCCTCATCCTGCGCCTCATCAACGAAGCCGTGGCCTGCCTGCGCGAAGGCGTGGTGGCGGACAAAGACCTGCTGGATGCGGGCATGATCTTCGGTACCGGCTTCGCCCCCTTCCGCGGCGGCCCCCTGCGCAGCGTGGAAAGCACCGGCGCTGAGGCCGTGTACGAACAGCTGGCGGGCCTGGAAAAAGTTCACGGCGAGCGTTTTCAGCCGGACGAGGGTTGGACGGAATTGCGGTGACGGAGCAAAGCCCCTCTCCCGGCGGAAGAAGGCTTGGGGTGAGGGGATCAAACAGCAACAAGTCACTGCAATGCACTCACCACCGGCGCTGCTGGAGCTCATGTCGGGAACGGACGGCGTCCCGTCCGGGCACGGGCATGCCGGACCCGTTTCAATGATTGCGCCACCGCCCATCGACACGCCCTAAGGGCCCCATGCACCAAGGCCTGCAAGCGACAGCGCAAAGTGCGCGGGGCTGGCAGAAGCGTAGCAAGCGGTGGCAAAAGAAACCGCCGGTTTGTCCTTACGATACGGCCACCGTGCTTTCAAGCAGCCGTGTCGATGACGTGTATCTTGACGTGGACCACCCTCAGCAAACCGACCAAGGTGAAGGCATGACTGGCACAACACTGGACGTCATTCCCCTTGCAAGCGCCCGCACCCTGGCGGGCCTGTTCCGCGAGCGGGCCAAGCGCACACCGGAGGCAGTGGCATACGCTTATTTTGATCCCCATGCTCACAAGTGGCGCAGCCATACTTGGGCGGGCATGAAAACCGAAGTGGCCCGCTGGCAGGCCGCTTTCGAGAACGAAGGCCTGGCGCGGGGGGCCCGGGTGGCCGTAATGCTGAAAAACTGCTGCGAATGGGTGTGCTGCGAACAGGCGGCTTTGGGCCTGGGCCTGGTGGTGGTACCGCTGTTTTACAACGACCGGGCGGAAAACGTGGCCTATGTGCTGGGGGACTGCGGCGCTGAGTGGCTGCTCATCGGGGGCGCGGACACCTGGCAGACCCTGGCCCCGGTCGCGGAGCGCCTGGGTACCGTCAAGAGCATCGTCACCGTGCAGCCCGTGGCGGCGGCGGATTCCCGCGTCCGCGCCCTGACTCACTGGCTGCCCGCCAGCGGCGGCGGGCTGCGCGCCCGGGAGGCCGGTCCCGAGGACCTGGCCACCATCGTCTACACTTCCGGCACCACCGGCAACCCAAAGGGGGTGATGCTGAGCCACCATAATATCCTCAGCAACACCTGGGCCTGCACCCAGGCGGTGACGGTGTACCGGGAAGATGTGTTTTTGTCGTTCCTGCCCCTGTCCCACATGTACGAACGCACCGTGGGTTATTTTCTGCCCATGATGGCCGGCGCCCAGGTGACTTACGCCCGCTCCGTGCCCCAGCTCGCGGACGATCTGCTCACCGTCAGGCCCACCATCCTTATCTGCGTGCCCCGCATTTTCGAGCGTATCCACATGCGCCTGAAAGAAAAGCTGGACAGCGGGCCGGCCTTCAAACGGCGCTTGTTCGAGCGGGCGGTGACGGTGGGCTGGGCGCGCTTTGAACACCAGCAGGGGCGCACCCAAGAGGTGCCCGGCACCTGGCAATGGCCGCTGCTCAAGGCGCTGGTGGCCAACAAAGTAATGGCCCGCCTGGGGGGACGGCTGCGCCTGGCCATGTCCGGCGGCGCGCCCTTGTCGCCCGACGTTGCCAGGGTTTTCATCGGCCTGGGCCTGCCCGTGCTCCAAGGCTACGGCCTGACGGAAACCAGCCCCGTCATCAGCACCAACCGCCTGAACAACAACCAGCCCGCCAGTGTGGGCCCACCCATCCCGGGGGTGCGCGTGCGCACCAGCGACGAAGGCGAGCTGCTGGTCCGTAGCCCCGGCGTCACGCCGGGCTACTGGAACATGCCCGAGGCCACCGCCGCCCTCATCGATGAGCAGGGCTGGCTCCACACCGGCGACCTGGCGCGCCTGGACCAGGCCGGGCGCATTTACATCACCGGCCGCATGAAGGATATCCTGGTGCTGGCCAATGGCGAAAAAGTGCCCCCCGCAGACATGGAAGCCGCCGTCAAGCGCGACGTCCTGTTCGAGCAGGTCATGGTGCTGGGGGAAGGCAAACCCTATCTCAGCGCGCTGGTGGTGCTGAACGCCGAACGCTGGCCGGCCGTGGCAGAAGAATTGGGCCTGGCGCCAGATACCAGGAGCTTGCAGAGCAGTAAACTGCACCACTATCTGGTCAAGCGCATCGGCGCCCAGCTCAGCACCTTTCCCGGCTACGCCCAAGTCCGCCGCGTCTGCGTCATGCTCAAACCCTGGACAGTGGAAAACGGCCTCGTCACACCCACCCTCAAAGAACGGCGGGCGCGTATACTGGAACAATTCCAAAAGGAGATAGATCAACTTTATGAAGGACACTGAAGCGGCCTGCAAGTTACCCCAGGGCAGCGAACCGGTCATCCGCGTCATGGCCATGCCCTCTCACACCAATGTGGCGGGAGACGTCTTTGGCGGCTGGATCATGTCCCAGGTGGACATCGCCGGTGCCATAGCCGCTCATCGCCGCGCCCAGGGCCGGGTGGCCACCGTAGCCGTCAACTCCTTTGAGTTCCGCAAACCCGTGTTCGTGGGCGACCTGGTGAGTTGCTACGCCGAAGTGATACGGGTGGGGCGCACCTCACTCACCATCAAAGTGGAAGTCTACGCCGAACGCGACCGCAGCATGGGCAGCTGCGTCAAAGTGACGGAGGCCCAACTCACCTATGTCGCCATTGACAGCGACAGACAGCCTAGGGCGGTCCCCCTGGAAACCTGACATCCATCCCCAGCACCGGCGGAGGTGAACGATGAATACAAGAGAAAAGGCAAACGACAGCGACAAAATCGCCTGCAGCGTTTGCCTGAAAGAAATACCTGCCTCGGGCGCGAAGAGCGACGAGACCTCGGACTACGTCCGCCATTTTTGCGGCCTGGAGTGCTACGACAAGTGGAAAGCCCAGCAGCAAGCACCGAAACAAGACGAATGAGCCACGCAACATCGGCCTGAAGAAGCGGAGTGGAAGTGAGCGGCACCCCCGCCGCCGAAGTTTTCGGCCCACTCCAGGGGCGCATCCCTATCGGGGCCGGCCTGCGGCTGTTCTAAAACGCTCCCGGCGGTTTTGTCGTCGGATCAGTGTTGCCTTCAGACACCGGTGGATTCCACCTCACGACGGACACTCCGGCCGTTCGGCTGACCCACACCGCTCCCCGATCATCAGACCTCGACGTTTTTGGCGCCGGGAGGGTGCTTTTTAGATTGGATGGGCGTACACCGGTCTCCACATGGGCCGGCTTGCCGCCCCCCACGGCGGTGGTTTGGGTCACCGTGAGTTCGGCACCAGCATAAAAAAGGGGTCTGACCCCTTTAATTGGCACCATTTAGGAGAGGTGTTTCACCGATTAGCCCGCCAGAAGGAAAGCCAGATTGAGGAAGGGCACCTTATGGTAGATCATGTGCACATGCTGATAAGCATCCCACCGAAGTACGCGGTTGCCCAGGTAGTCGGGTACATCAAAGGGAAAAGCGCCATCCACATTGCTCGGGTATATGGAGAGCGAAAGAGGAATTTTGCTGG
>DRLM01000073.1 GCA_011375345.1 Gammaproteobacteria bacterium | reverse complement strand
TCGACCATTTCTCGCCGGCTGATACCTCGGTAGATAATTTCTACCATCAGGCTGACAGCAAAGGCGATCCAGGTGGCGTAGAAGGCGGATCGGTTGGTGTTCCACTGGTAGATCATCAATACCACGAAGACGGCGCTGGTGATGGCGGCGATGCCGTTGAGGTCGAACCCCAGGCCAAAGATGGAAAAAATACTGGCGCCGATCATGCTTCCGACGGCAATGGCGATGGCCTGCCACAGGCCGATGGTTTTTTCCATTGTTATGCAGCGCTCCCGGCGGTTTTTTTCATGGCAGGCAGTCTGCCCGTTTCAGCGCGCGCGCTTCTTTGCCTCCGTATCAATTCAGCCGGCGTCAGTGGTGCAGGCATCTTGGCAATCCATTTGTTGGTATCCTCTCCCGGGCACAGGGATGTGCCGCCGTTCAAACGGGCTTTTCCAGTACCAGCACGGCGAAGGGCCACAAGGGCACGCCGATCTTTTTTGACAAAACCACACGGGCGCCGGCCTGCTTCAGCGCCGGGAGGACGTTCACCGGGCGGCAGCCCATGGAGAGCCAGGGCAGGCGCCAGGCAACGGCTTCGATTGCGGTGGCCAGTACTTTGACCCAGGGGGCGTCCGGCTCGCTGGAGTGGGCGATACCGAGCCTGCCGCCGGGGCGGGTGACGCGGTACAGCTCCAGGGCGCCCGCCACCGGATCGTACAGGGGACAGAGGCTGTAGCTGGAGAGGACCACATCAAAACTGCCGTCGCGGTAGGGCAGGTGGACCATATCACCGGCCTGAAACCCTATCCGGCTTTGCAGGCCCGCCGCTGCGATTTTCCGGCGCGCTTCGGCCAGCATGGCTTCGCTGAGATCAAACAACACCACCCGGCCCTGCCGGCCCACTTTGCGCGCTGCCATGATGCCGGTGGTGCCGGTGCCCGCGCCGCAGTCCAGCACCCGGTCGCCCGGTTTCACGGTGGCGTCCACCAGCAGCTTTCTGCCTCGCTGATCGGACCTCGCGGTGATGAGGGCATGCTGAAGATCATAGCGCCGGGCGAGGTGGCGGTATACCGTTTTCAGTTGTTCCGGACTCAGGGCCGGGCGCATCTTGGCTTTCCTCTCGTTGCTTTGTGTCATCATGATAGCGCGCCGCGGGATGTCTGCGTCCGGCGCTAGGGGGTTCGTTCGTGCGTGGCGGGGAGTGGGATGGAATCGGTTACCGTGTTGTTGGTGGTGGTCGTCATCATGGTGGTGTTGTTCGATTTCACCAACGGTTTTCACGACGCCGCCGACATGGTGGCCACCGCCATCGCCTCGCGGGCCATGCGGCCGGCTGTGGCCATCGCCATTGTCACCGTGTTCACGTTCATCGCTCCCTTTTCGGTGGGGCTGGCAGTGGCCGATACTGTGGGCACCTTCGTCGATATCAGCGACGTCAGCCCCATGGTTGGCGGGAGCCTGGTGATCGCGGCCCTGGGGGCGGCGGTGAGCTACAACCTCGCCACCTGGCGGTTGGGTTTCCCCTCGTCCTCCTCCAATTCCCTGGCCGGCGGCCTGGTGGGGGCGGGCCTGTATGCTGTCGGCGCCGGCCACATCAACTGGGGCCTGGCGGCCTTGCAGGCCGGCAGCCTGGACGGGGTGATGAAGGTGGTGGCCGGCCTGTTTGTCTCGCCGCTGCTGGGTTTCGCGCTGGGCTTTGTCGTCATGAAGCTGCTTTTCCATCTGCTCCAAGGGGCCCGCAGCAGCGTCCGGCGGGTGTTCGTCGCCTCGCAATATCTCAGCGTCGCCTGGCTGGGTTTTTCCCACGGCGCCAACGACGCCCAAAAGGGCATGGCGGTGATTGCCATGATGCTGCTGGCCAGCGGTGTCACCCCCGGTTTCACCGTGCCCACCTGGGTGATCCTGTTGTGCGCCAGCTCCATCACCGTGGGGACGATGTTCGGCGGCTGGAAGATCATCAAAACCCTGGGCTTCGGGCTGTTCCGGGTGAAGCTGATCCACTCCGTGGCCAGCCAGGTGGGCGCGGCGGCGGTCAATTCCCTGGCCACCGCCCTGGGTGCGCCCACCTCCACCACCCAGGTGGTGACCGCCTCTCTGCTGGGCAATGGCGCGGCGGAAAAACCCAGCCATGTGAGATGGCGCACGGCGGCGGGCATTGTTGCCGGGTGGTGGTTCAACGTCCCCAGCTCGATGCTGTTGGGGGCCTGGTACTGCTGGCTGTGTCTGAAGTTGTGGGGGTGAGCATGGGGTTTATCGAAAAATTCATTTTGCCGAAAGAGGTGGATTTCGTCGCCGCTCTCAAGGGGCAGCTGGATGTCACCTGCGGCATTGTCCGTCACCTTTGCGACGCCGGGCTGCATCGGCAGGCCGGGGCGCTGGTGGTTATCGGACAGGAGGCCCGGCGGGCCCGGGAGCTGAAAAACAAAAACATGCAGGAGTTGCTGGATGTGTTCATCACCCCTTACGACAAGGAGGCCATCTACCGCCTCATTGTCCAGCTTGACTGGGTGGTGCTCAGCGTCAGGCATTTCGTCATCGAGCGGGAGGTCTACGGCATTGAGGCGCGCCGGGACCACCGGACCATCTTCCACGCGCTCAATGAGATGGCGACCCTGCTGGAGGAGGGTTTCAAGCACCTGGCGGCCAGGGAAATGGCCGCTCTCGCCACCACCACTGATCTGGTTCATGATAAATACGACCAGGTGGTGGAGTATTGTGCCCGGGCTGTGGCATTGCTCTTCCAAAGCGACAACTGCAAGACCATACTCATGCACAAGGATCTTATCGCCCAGCTGAAAGAAATCGCCAAACGCATGCACATCAGCGCCACCACCCTGGAGGACATGGCGATCAAAGCGGCGTAGGCGGGCGCACCGGGAGGAAGTGGCAATGGAAACGGAACTGATGAAACAAATGCTGCGGGACATGGTGCTGGCCCGCGTCTTTGAAGAGCGTGCCGCCCAGGAATACGCCCGGGGCAACATCGCCGGTTTTCTCCATCTCTATCCTGGTGAGGAGGCGGTGGCAGTGGGCGTGCTGCGTGCCGCCGAGCCGGCCGATTACATTGTCTCCACCTACCGCGAGCATGTCCATGCCCTGGTGCGCGGGATTCCGGCCACCGCCGTTATGGCCGAGCTGTTTGGCAAAAAGACCGGCTGCAGCAAGGGCATGGGCGGCTCCATGCATCTGTTCGACCGGGAACGGCGCTTCATGGGCGGCTATGCCATCGTCGGCGAGACCTTTCCCGTGGCCATCGGCATTGCCTATGCCATCGCCCTGCGCGGCCTGCCGGAGGTGGCCGTTTGTTTCTTTGGTGACGGCGCCGTCAACCAGGGTACCTTTCACGAGAGCCTTAATATGGCGGCCCTGTGGCGGTTGCC
>DRLM01000072.1 GCA_011375345.1 Gammaproteobacteria bacterium | reverse complement strand
GCGCAGCCCTGAACCCGCCACAGACGGTAGCATCGCACCCGATGTGCATGCCGATGTGGCCGCGCTACGGGGGAGCGGCCAGCCTTTGGAACCGGCCACCCGCAAGTTCTTTGAGTCCAGGTTCGGGCACGATTTCAGCATGGTGCGCATTCACACGGACCACCGCGCCGACAGATCCGCCAATGCCCTCAACGCCAGAGCGTACACTTTGGGCAACAATATTGCTTTTGCCTCCGGGGAGTATTCGCCCGGCACGCACGGCGGGCGCCAATTGCTGGCGCACGAGTTAACCCATGTGGTACAGCAAGGGGCTTCGGTGCAGCGGCAGGCGAAAGACGCGCGGATCGGCCGCGTACCGCAGCAGCAGATTCAGCGCTGGGCCCACGCCGGCAATTGCTGGCACCCCACCATGCGTTCGCCGCAGATTGGTCAGTGGATGCATCGGGAAATCCAGCAGGAAATGGTGTTGCTGGGTTACTTGGGCGAGGTCGCGATCCCCGGTGCGTCGTGGGTCACGCCGGGCGGGGGGGCATCGGGCCGGGCCGATTTGTTGGCGACGCAGCCACCGTGGCTGGTGCCGGCGCCGGGGACGGGGACCTATCCGCCCTTTGCGCCGCCGATACCCAATCCACCCACAAACCCACCGCTCTATGCCCGCCTGGGAGAGATCAAGCCGGTGACCGACCTGGTCAACGGCCGCCACGGCAATGCCGTAGCCCAGCTCACCCATTACATGCTCCATCACGACAATTACTATGGCGGTGCCCTGGGGCCGAACCAGCAGCCCTGCGCCGCCATCAATCCCACGCTGCTGGCAGGGTTTCCCATCAGCATCTGGCCGCCCCAGTCCCTCATGGCCCTGTGGCCTGTGGATGGCATCGTGTATTACATGTGCCGGCCCATGGCGGAGCTGTCACCGGCGCTGGCCTTTATCGTGCTGCGCACCACCGAGCTGTTGCGGCGCTTGTATCGCATGTTGGGCGAGTGGGCCCGGTGGCTGGATCAATACCTGCCGGAACCGGCAGTGGCGGCCATCGTGTTTGCCCTGATGGTGTTGGCGGTGGTGGCCTTGGTGCTGCTGGTGGTGGCCATCATCGTTCTGATCGTGCTGGCCATCATTTTCTTGTTGCGATTTATACCTCCGCTGCCGGTCCCGGCGCCGGTCCCGGTACTGGCGGGAGCGGTCCCGGTGTTGGCCGCGGTGGGTATCGAGATCCCGGAATCCTTGCTCGATCCCCTGAGGGGCGTACGCGAAGACGGTGACTACGGTGACAACACCTTGGCCGGTGGCCACAACCTTGCCCCTATCGGCGAGTTGATCGGCCGCGCCGAAGGCTGGATGGCCGGCGCCAATCCCACCACTGTTCCCCAGGAACAAGTGGATGCCGTCATTGCCGCGGCGCCTGGCGTCGTGGCCGGCGGTCTGCGCACCCTGGCTGGTATGGATACCAGTTTCATGGCCGACGCGGTGTCCGGAGTGAGCAGCACTTTCGAGCGGGTGGAATGGGTAATGCGTTTCGCCCGCCAGGTGTCGGGCGGGGTGACGGGACTGGCTTCGTTGCTGGGTGTGGGAGGGGAAGAATGAGCAACACAGGCTCACTGAGGTGCGCCCGCCGCCCCCAGCCCCAGGGCGCGAGCGGCAGTCATCCGCCATGTTTTACCGGAAGGCGCCGTTTCGCGGTGTCCCGTCCCGTCCAAAGGCTGCCGCGGCAGACCAAACCGACCTTGGCGCGCGCACATAACCCTTGCGAGCACGAAGCCGACCGGGTGGCGGAGCCGGTGATGCGCATGCCCGCCGCGCCAGCCTTGAGTGTGCCGCTTCGAATCCAGCGCCTGTGCCCCCAGTGCGAAGACGAACTGCAGCGGCCGGTGGCAGAGGAAGCCGGGGAAAAACGGGTGCAAGCCGAAGCCGGGCAGGGCGGGGCGGCCGGGCTGGCACCGGGTGTTGCCGCCCAGGTGCGCGCCCTGCGCAGCGGCGGCCAGCCTTTGCCGGCAGAAACGAGAGCGTTTTTCGAGCCCCGTTTTGGCCATGATTTCAGCCGGGTGCGCATCCACGCTGACGCCCCTGCAGCCGCCACCGCTGCGGCACTGAACGCCCGCGCTTACACCTTGGGAAACCACATCGCGTTTGCTGCCGGCCAATATGCGCCGCAGCGCGAGGAAGGCCGCCACCTTTTGGCCCACGAGCTGACTCATGTAGTGCAACAAGGCACGACCACCGGCAGAGTCCCGCGGGTGCAGCGGCAGCGGCACCGACGGCCCATACGGGTCACCCTGTCCACCAGCGGCCATTGCCTCAATCCCCGCGCCATCGCCCAGGCCATCCCCGGCGCCCGGACCATGGCCCATGCGGCGCTCAATTGGTTTTTGTCGTTCAACCCGCGCAACCGGGCCCGCGTGGACCGTTTCCTGCGCGCGAATTTTCGCTCGGCGAGTCAGGATGTGTTTGATACCGTCAAATACCGGGTGCTGCGCATCCGGGAGCTGTTGGAGGCGGCGCAGGGCGGACGCCTCACCTTCGCCTGCGCGCCACCCGGCGACACGGCATGCGGCAACTGGACCGGTTATGTGCGTCGGGGCGAACGCGGCATTATTCACATCTGCCGGCCTTTCTTTCCCCTCACCCTGGAGGGCCGCCGCTGGATGCTGATCCACGAGTGCGCCCACCTGGCTGGGGCCATGACCCAGCCCGAGCACTACTATGGATTCTTCGGGCCGGTGGGCACGAGTGAGTGTTTGCGAGCCACACCCGCCGCGACGACGCGGGATGCCCTGGGCCTGGCCGACAATTATGCCCGCCTGGTCTGGTGCCTGGTGCGCCAGCCCGGCATCACGGTGACGCCGCCATAGGAGCGCTGCGTATGAACTGGTGTACTTCCATTCAAACCAAGGCGGGTCACAGCCCGCACCAGGGGACGCCCGCCCGCTTTTCGACCGGGCGCGGTTTTGGCGCACCCTCGCATCGTCAGGGTGCACCGATTCAAGCCAAGTTGACCGTGGGCGCAGCCAATGACCGCTACGAGCAGGAAGCCGATCGGGTGGCGGCGCAGGTGATGCGCATGCCCGCCACGCCAGCCATGGGCGCGCCGCCCCGAATCCAGCGCCTTTGCGCGGAATGCGAAGACGAGTTGCAGCGGCAGGTCGACGAGGAAGAAGAGGAACTGGTGCAGGCCAAAGCCGGGCCGGGCGGGGTGGCCAGCGTACCGCCGGGCGTGTCCGCGCAAGTTCAGGCTTTGCGCGGTGGCGGACAGCCTTTGCCGGCAGAAACGCGCGCGTTTTTCGAGCCTCGTTTCGGGCATGACTTCAGTCAGGTGCGGGTGCACGCGGATCAGCGGGCGGCGGCTTCGGCGCGGGCGTTGAATGCCCGGGCTTACACCCGAGGTTACGATATTGCTTTTGGTGCCGGCCAGTATTCTCCTGACACTGATCAAGGCAGGCATTTGTTGGCCCATGAGCTGACCCATGTCGTCCAGCAAAACAGTGACATAAAAAATAAAATACAGCGTTACACCTTGGAAAACGATCCGTCCACTGCACCGGCCATGTCGTGTCCCGTTGCAACGTCGTCTCCTGCTGGCGTTAGTCTGGATGTCACGTTCGGGATCAACAGCAACACACTGAGCGACGCGGACAAGGCTGCTGTTTCCAACTTTGTGCGAAATTGGCATTTGACAGCAGTGGCCGAGCCGGTCCGCGTTGACGGCTATGCCAGCGTCGACGGTCCTCCCACCCTCAACTGGCAACTGTCTTGCAACAGAGCCGAAGCCCTCGCCCATGAACTGATGACGCCTTCGGATGGTTCGCCAGGCATCCCCGCCGGCAGCATCACGCTTTTTGCACAGGGCGAGACCGATCAGTTTTCACCTTCACTGGCGCCCAATCGAAGGGCGCAAGCCCATATTCCGTCCCAACCCGTGCGTCCGCCCACCATCACCAGCGAAACCGTGGAGATCGCCCCGGGTTCCCGCACGCGGACGACGATCGGCGTGGGTGAGCGGGTGACGCTGACCCACTCCAGCGGAACGGTGAACTGGGTGACCAGCGCCGGAACCCTCTCTGCCGCAACGGGCGCGACGGTGATGTTGATGGCACCGGATACCGCACAAACGGTCACCGTAAGAGCGGGCGGCGCGAGCATTGCCTTTACCGTGGTTGCCCCAACCGGCGTGCACATGGACCGCTTTGGTACGTCGGGGGTCAAGCACACTAAGGATCATGCGGATTCCGGAATCGAAGTTTTGCCGTTCTTGTTGCCCGATACCGTCAATTTCAGCCGGGTCGTGTATCGCGAAATGAATGTTGGCGCAGTGGTAAGTAATCCCGGCCCCTACTCCTGCTTCAACAATTTCGGCCATTGTCGTCGGACGGCGGGAGGGGCGTGTAACGATCTGTCGCTGACCAATACCGTGGTCGCCGGGAAGGGAACGCAGGCCGTCATCCGTGATTGCGTCTATTCCGGGGACTGTCTGCAAGTGGCGCCGTTCGATCCGGGGAGCATCACGTTCACAATGCCTTATCAATACAAAGTCGGCGGTGGTGCGTTCCGCCAATTTACTACAGTGGTGCAACAGAGCGCGCTGGCCGCGGATCAATCGACGCTGACCTCCAGCAAGGCCGGTGCATCGGGTCGGACCACGGTGGCGTCCGCCACTTTGACCAACCCTGCCAGTGGTGGCCTCCAATGTCCTTGAAGGAGAATTCCCATGTCCGTGAAACCGAACGGGTGGGCCAGACGTAAATCACGCCTGAGACAAATGGCTATTAACCCGGCAATTAGGATTGTCGGGTTAATAGCGCGGCACAGGGATGTGCCGCCATTGGCGCAAGTCAATGCGAGCCCGCGAAATACCAGCCATTTCGCACAATGGCGCCCGTATTTCGCGGGCGGCAAT
>DRLM01000071.1 GCA_011375345.1 Gammaproteobacteria bacterium | reverse complement strand
TGAAGGCCTATATGTACAACTGTCAGGACCCGGCCAACGCGCATTTCACCCATCTGGAAGACTGGTCTTTTTCCTACCGCCGCATTGACTGGGAGCATGTGGTGGCCGGCACCGCCGGCAGCGACGACTGGCGCGCGCCCAAGGTGTAGTCCGCATCCCAACCGTGCCCTGCCGCCTCAGGCAGGGCGCTTGTCACGGGGTTTGTGCTCATGGATTATGTTGTTGTCAGCGGCGATACGATACAAATCACTTTTCCCGGGCTGATTATCCCCCCCATTGCCGCGCCGCTGCCGCTGGTGGGAACGGGGATACACAAGGCCTCAGGTCAAATCGTGTGCGTGGTGGGGGATGAGTATCCCGTGGCCATTCGCAGCATGGTGCCTTATACCAAGGGCTCTTTTGTTACGCCGGGCAGCGGCAAGATCTGGTTGACACTGGCGCCGCAACACCAAACCCAAAAAACGAAATGCGGTGGCAAACCCTTGTTGCTGAAGGGCGGCACCCTGCAGGCCAAGTTCATTGCCATGACACCGGCTATGCAACCCAGCCCGGCCGGGCCGGTGCCTGACCCGGTGCCGGTGGTGAGCGGCACAGCGCAGTTTATCACCCGTAACACCAAAGTCAGAGCAGCGTGAAGGGCTGGCAAGAGGGCATGACGATGATGGACGACAGCGTAGTCACGGTACATTTGGAAACCGCCACACTCCCCCGGGAGGCCTTGGCCATCACCGAGCTGGACGGCCGCGAAGCCATATCCAGCCTGTTCGATTTCCGGCTGACCGTGCTTTATCGGGATCCCTTAGGGGTGGATGCGGAACAACTGCTGGCTCAGCCCGCCACCTTGGTATGGACACGGGGCACGGTGGAGGAGCGCCGCCTGCACGGCATGATCGCGGAGGTGGAGGACCGCTGGGACGACGACAGCGACCATGCTGCCTACCGGCTGCGCTTTGTGCCCCGGGCCTGGCGCTTGTGCCTGCATACCACCGTGGAAGTCTATCTCGACCTTGGCATCCCCGCCATCGTCTCCCGCCTGCTGGGAGAGATCGGCTTTGCGGCGGAACAGGACTTCGAGTTCCGCCTGCGGGGCAGCTATCCGGCAAAAGAGTTTTTGGTGCAATACCAGGAAAACCACCTGGATTTTATCTCCCGGCTGCTGGAGCACCACGGCATCAGTTACTACTTCGAGCATCGTGACGGCCGTGACGTCATGATCTTCGCCGATGACAACAGCAGTTTCAGCACACTGGCCGCTGACCGCGCCATTGATTATCACCCCCGTGGCACTAAAGAAGGTGTCTACCGTTTGCAGAGCTGCACCCGGGCCGTGCCCCGTCGCTATGTGGTGCGGGACTACAATTACCGTCAACCCAAAGTCTATCTGCAAGGCAGCGCCGAGGTGTGGGGCGGACAAGGTGGCGAGGTCGTGGAATACGGCGCCCACTTCCAGACGCCGGAACAGGGCCAGGCGCTTGCCCGCATTCGCGCCGAGGAGCTGTTGTGCCGCAAACAGCGCTATGGCGGTGCCAGTGCGGAACCGCGTTTGTATCCCGGTTTGATTTTTACTTTGCGCGGTCTGCCCGGTGGCGACAGAAGCCTGCTCTTGTCGGAGTTGCAGCATTCGGCGCGGCAACCGGGCTTCGGGCAGGGTGACGGCACGCGGCCCGTCTACAACAATACCTTTACCGCTCACTCTCCCGACGTGAGTTTCAGGCCCGAGCGCCGCACACCGCGTCCCCATATTGACGGCGTGCTGAATGGCGCCATTGAGGCGGACGACGATCCCCGCTACGCCAAGGTGGACGATGAGGGGCGCTACTATGTCAAATTCTTGTTTGATACAGCAGCGGCGGGGGAACTGCGCGCCTCGCACCCGATCCGCATGGCGCAACCCCATGCCGGCAACGGCTACGGTATGCATTTTCCCCTGCGGCCCGGCACCGAAGTACTGGTGGCATTCGAAAACGGCGATCCCGACCGTCCCATCATCGCCGGTACCGTGCCCAATGCGGCAACGCCCAGCCCTGTGCGGGCGGAGAACGCCACCCACAATGTTATTCGTACCGGCGGCGCCAACGAAATAGACATTGATGACAAGGAAGGCAGCGAACGCATCAAAATGTCCACACCGTTCATGGCCACCCAGTTTCAATTGGGCGCGCCCAATGCTCCCGAGACCGGCGCCATCCTGGCTACTGCGGGGGCGTCCACCGGCGTGGCCGCATTGGGCATGGGCTTCATCAGCAGCAGCATGAGCAAGATCATCGAAGGCACCCAGCTCAGTTCCGCCGGCGATATCGTCTCGGTGGCCAAGCCCAGCAGCGCTTCGAAGAAGAAGAAACTGGGTTTCGGCATAGGTGCCGTCATGCTGGTGTTGGGGGCGGCCTTGGGCGCGATGAAGGGCACCATGTCCGCCATCAGCAAAAGCAAGCAGGTGGACCTGGACAAACAAAAAGGAGAGGTTAACCAGGCCGAGGCGGCAATGCAGGCGGCCCAGTCCGATTACTTCGCCGCGCGCGACACCCTGAAAGCCTCCTGGCCCCAGGATTATGGCAGCCCGCCCGGCCTGGCAGGCAAGTCGCGCTCGGAGGTGGAACGTTTGGTGGATGAAAAAATCACGGCCATGTCGCCCCGGGCCCTGCGGCAAGCCATTGCCGACGGGGGCTACCCTGACCAGGCGGCCTACCGTCAGGCGCTGATTGGGCGCTACCTGTACCACGGGCGCCTCCAGGCCGTGGACCAGGCCTGCAAAGATTTTGAAAGCGCGCGTTTTACCTTGTCGAAAAAAGAAGCCGCGGTCCTGAGTGCCCGGCAGTCGGACAAGCGCACCGAATGGTGCGATGAAGAGAAGGAATACGCCAATGAGCGGGCGCGCAATCTGCAAGACAAGGAGCGCTTCCGCCAGGAAGCGGAGAATGCCGCCAATAAAAAACAGGCGGCCCTGGAAGCCGCCCTGGATGCCTTGATGACGGCCCAGGAACATCTCGCCCAGGCAGCGGACCTGAAAGGCAAGGTCATCAATCTGCGGGTCAAAGACCGGGCCTTGTACAGCGAAAAGAAAGACCTGGTGGAGGTGCAGGACAAATACGATGAGACCGCCTATGAGTTTTCGGAAAAAGGCGGGGCGGGACAAGTCGCCAGTGTCGCCAATTCCGCCCTGACCGGCGCGGGGGCCCTGGTCACACTCGTCAGCGGTGCCTATTTGCTGTACAAAAAAGTGTTGAAGAAAAAGGAAGAACTTGAATCCGAGTATCACTGGCTCACGGGCGTCAAGACCTATGGCCTGTACGTCAAGCCGCGGCTGATGCCCACTCCCAATGACAACCCCCTGGGAAAACCAGCGGAAACTTTCCCATTCTGGCAGCGCAAAACGGCCACCAAGACGCGCCGCTTCGTACCCAAGAAACTGGGTGGTTCGAAGACGGTGGGAAAGCACAGCACGGGCCACACCCTGGGGTCGGTGGGTAACCTCAATATGTATGGCGACGAAAAAGTGTTTGTTCGCGGCGAGACGGTGTTCATCTACGGCTGCGAAAAACTCGGTGACGGGACCTTGCTGCCGAAGAAAGGCAAAGTCACCGTGATGGCTGAGGATGAGACGACGATACTCGCGAAAAACAGGGCCGAACTCAAGGGTGTCAAACAAACCCTGCTGTCCGGCGAAGAAATTGATCTTGAGTCCGAAAAAGGGATGAAGCTGGCCTCCAAGGAAGACGCCATCACCGCAAAAGCCAAGCGGGCCGTGTCACTGATGTCCACCGATGACAGGCTTGAGGTCAAAGCAAAACAGACCGTCAGCCTGAGTTCGGCAGATGCGGACATCACAGCCGCGGCGCCCAAGGGAGGTATTTCCGGCAGCGCCAAGACCGTGGAACTCAAGGGTGATGACAGCGTGACCATCAAGCAGGGCAATCTCCAGATCCTGCTGAAAAACGAGAAACTCACCATCATCGGCAGCAAGGACATGAAAATCAGCACCGCCGGCAAGCTCACCCTGGAAGGTGGTGCAGGCGTCCAGATTGACGGCAATACCAATGTCAAAATCAACGCCGCCCAGGTGGAACTGGGCTGAACCGCACATATCCCCGTGTTGCCACCAGCAGGTTCCAGACGCTATATTCATTTGCATTTACTGATGTGGCAACAGAAAGGGTGGCGATGAGCGAGGTGAAAGACATCGATTTGCAGCAGATGGGGGCGCTGCGCAATGCCTCGCAGAAAATCTCCCAGGTGCTGGAAAAGAAGCTCAACGCCTACCTCACCACGCTCACGCCCTTGTTCGCCCCCCGCAAAGTGCTGGGCGAATTCATGGAGAGCGCCTTCAAAGAGAAAGTGCCCGGCGCGGACAAAAACTTCGCCGAACTGGACGCACGTTTCAAGTCGCTCAGCCGGGAAGCCTTTCAAACGCCGATGAAGCTCAGCACACCGGTCAGGAACATCAAAAACCAACTGGAAATCTGTCCCTGGGAATATGCCCATGCCCTGGGCAGCGGGGAGACGATCACGCTGAAATGCCCGGTGAAATGGGTGCTGGCCTACCATGGCGCGCCGGGACTGTCCCGCTTGCTCAAAGCCAGGCGGGACGGGGAAAGTCTGCCGGCGGAAGAGTTGAAAACCCTGCTGGTGCAGAACCTGACTTTGGCCAAATTATTGGACCTGTCTCCCGGCATCCAGCGCTTGATGGCGGATTTGCGTTTTCCTCTTTCCCTGGAAACCTCGGCAGTGGCCGGGGATTTGCCCTTTGTTGTCATCTCCTCCCCGGTGCCCACCTTCCGGCCCCAGGACGAACTGATCCAGACCGTGGTGCAGCTGTCGGGTCTGCCCTTGTTTGAGGAACTGGTGGATGTGGAGGGTTTGCAGGGGCTGGAAGACCCCTTGCAGCAGGAACTGATCACCGCTGCGGCGTGACCGCGCTGTTATCGGCTTTGCTGCAAAGCCGAGCGCAGCTGTTGCAGTTCTTTTAAAAGTCTGCCGGCCCGCTCATCACCGATTTCCGCCAGGGCTTGTTGCTGCTGCAGGCGGCGGTTCAAAGCCGCCTCAAATTCATTGTACGCCGCCGTGCTTTGCCATGCCCGGCGCTGCCCGGCGCTCAGCGAGCGCCACTTTTCCTTCAACGCCGCCAAGCGGGCAGCGGTCCACCATTCGGGGTTTTGCACAAAGCCGTCAAATGGATTGCCGGCACCCTCTGATGGCGGTGGCGCAGTCGTAGCCGTAGCCGGTGACTGCGGTGTGTCCCACCGTGTTTTTTTCCCGCCCAGCAGCATGAATGCCACAATGGCAGCGGCGAGAAGCAGGGCAGCGGCAATGCCCATCATGGCGGGGCGCGTCGAAGTGGCGCCAGTGGGGACAATATGTGGCGCAGCGCGCCGTTGCCGCGGCTGAGTGGGGGGGGAGAAGGCCTGTTCTTTGCAGGCCTCGGTGATGCCATCTATGAGTTCCCGCCGTCGCTGACGATACCCATTGCGCTCGATCAGTCCGTCGGCATAGGCCCTGGCCAGAGATCGCAGTTCGTCGTTCATCAGCTCTACGAGGCCGGTTTCAGTTCCCGCACCAGACGGAAACCGGTGACATCATCCGCCTTGCCGCTGTGATTGCGGCGCAAGGACACAGCACACTGCGCCAGGGGGTCGCGATAGGAACCGCCGCGCACTTCCACGGCCTGGCCCGCAAGCACCCATTCCTGGGCATTGCCTACATAGTTCATCAGGCCCCAGCCATTGTGTTTGCCGGAGCGCACGCTGAGCAGAGCGTTGCCTTTGAGCAGGCGGCTGCCGAGACTGACCCGGCAGTTGAAATCTTTCTCCGGCTGTTTTCCCCCTGCCTCTGCCGCGTAGCGCCATTCTTCGCCGCGGGGCAGGCGGTAGCGGTAACCCGTTGCCTCGCTCAGCCAGCGGGCGTAGTCGCGGGCCTGGGCCAGGGTGATGCCGGTGACGGGCAGATCCTTGGCACGGTCACGGAGCCCGGGGCAGCGCCCGCTGGCCTGGCAGTAGGCATTGAAGTCGGCCACCGACACTTCGTATTTGCCGATGGCGAAGGGCCGGCTGAACCCGCCGCCGGCAGGGATGACCACCATCACCGGCCCGCGCCGGCCGTCGCCAAGGTTGTCGCGGCAGGTGGCGCGGGCCAGGCGGCCGTGACCGGCGAACCTGGCCTGGCAGGGGTCCGGCGCCGCGGCTTCGGGCAGGCTGAGATTTTTGAGGACGGCCTCCCCGGGGAAGCTCTGCCGGGCCTGGGCCAGCAGGGCGTGGGCGGCGGTCAGATCGTGTGTGGCGGCCGTCTCCACCCGTTGGGCCGCGATGCGGGCGAGTTCCTCCCGCAGGGCATTGCGGTGCCGGGGGGGCAGGGCCTGGAGGCGGCGTTCGATTTCGCCGGCATCCAGGGCGGCGGCCCCGGCCACATGGGATTTCAGCCACTGTTCATGGACGGCGCTCTGGGCCGCCGCCAGGGTCTCTTGCAAGGCGGGGGCGTCGGGGATGTAGGTCCGGGCGCTCTCCAGCAGTTTGAGCGCCGAGTCCGGCGCGCTTTGGGCGAGGAGGTCCTGACCCAGGCGCAAGTAGGCCTGCCCCAGGGCCTGGGGCGCGGTCTCGGTGAGGAAGGGATCGCTAAGGGGCAGCTGCCGGTGCAGCTTGTCCAAGGTGCGTTTGGCACCCGTGACATCGTTGGCCTTGGCCTGGGTCAGCAAGGTTTGCTTCAGCCCTTCGAGGCGGGCCAGGCGGGCTTTTTCCCGGGCTTGTTGCTCGAAAGCGGCTTGTTCGCCTTTGATCTCAGCCAACAGGCTTTGGGCGGCGGCGACGTCGCCCTGGAAGCGGGCGATGCGCTCGGCGGTGGCGCGGGCTTCGGAAAAGCGGCTGGCCGCGAGCATGTCTTTGGCCCGCTGCATATGGGCCTGGCTGAGGGCCGCGCGACCGGCGCGGACCCGCTGGTCATCCCGCCCGTAGGCCTGTTCCAGAGCCTTAAGATGCCCGATGGCTTCCTGGCTCCAGCCGCGCCCGGCAAAGGGCCGGGCCAGCAGGGTCTGGAGGCGTTGTTCGTGTTCCTCCGGCCCCAACGCCGCCGCGGTGGTGTCGGTCTTCCCTCCCACTTCCCGGGCCTGGGCCACGAGGTCTTGCAGGTTGATCAATTGGGGATGGGCGGGAAACAGAGACAAGCCCGCCGCCAGCAGGGCCTGCGCCTGGGCCAGCCGATTCTGCCGGCGGGCGCGCTCGGCGGCCTCCTGGTAGGCCAGGGGCAGGCGCGCGTCTGTGAGCAGGGGATGATCGGGGTCGATCTGGCGGACGGTTTGCAGCACGTCGAAGACGTCCTCGCCCGCGGGATCATCCAGCAGCCGGCCCTGCTCCAGGGCGCTGTTGAATGCGGTGGTGAGTTCGTTCAGCAGGCGGTTTTTGCGTTCCTCCACCCGGCTTGTGATTTGTGCCAGGGTGGCAGAGTCGGGATACAAGCGGCGCGCCTCAGCCAGGAGCTGCACCGCGGCGGGGAAATCGTAATGCCCCTGGGCGGTGTTGATCCGGGCTTCGGCCTGGCGCCGGTATTGCTCGATGAGCGGATCCTTGACCTGATTGAGCAGGACGCTGCGTCGCACCGGTGGCAGGGACTGGATTTCGGCCACCAGGGTCCGCACTGCGCCCAGGTCGGGGGCCTCGTCCAGGGAGGCCAGCAAGGCGTCGATCCGGCGCTGTTCCAGAAAATCCCGCCCCGGCCCGTAGGCGACCACGGCAGCGACGATAAGCACCAGCAAGGCCAGGGTCAGGGCGCCGCCGCGGCGGTGTTTGCCTTCCCGCAGTCCGGCCGCCAGTTCCGCTGCGCTGCCCAGGCGCTGCTCGCGATGGAAGGCCAGCCCCTGGCGCAGCACCCGCTGCTGGCGGCGCGACAGACCCGGCACGGGAGGCGGTTTGAGGCGCCGCTGGCAGGCCTGGTCGGCGGGCAGCTTGTTATAGGGATGGCGCCCGGTGAGCAGTTCACAGGCGATGCAGGCCAGGGCATAGATATCGTCACGGACATCCGGCTCCTGGCCCTCCAGCATCTCACAGCTGGCGTAGGCAGGGGTGAGGCCGCCCAGGCTGCCGGCGTCAAACAGGGTGTGTTCGCCGTCCTGCTCGCCGCCGTGGGTGATGGCGCGGGCGATGCCGAAATCAAAGACTTTCACCTGCCCGCTGTCGGTGACGAAGACATTGCCCGGTTTCAGGTCGGAATGGATGACCCCGTGCTGGTGGGCGTGGCTGAGGGCATTGGCGATGCCGTCGATGATGGGCAGGGCGCGTTCCCGCTCCAGGGGGCGGGGGTAGCGCTCTTTGAGAACGCGGTCCAGGGACTGGCCTTGCAGGTACTCCATGGTCATGAAGACCGTGTCGCCGTCGCGGTCGAAATCGAACACGTTGACGATGTTTGGATGGGCCAGATTCTGGGCCTTGCGCGCCTCGCGCTGCAGGGCGATGAGGGATTGGGGGTGCTGTTTGAAACTATCGTTCAGGATCTTGATGGCGACGAAGGGGTTGCGGTCCTGGGCTTCTTCCTTGCGCAGGTCGCGGGCCCGGAACACGATGCCCATACCGCCGCGGCCCACCACCTCTTCCAGCACGAAGCGGCCTTTGAGACGGGTGCCGGGGCCGAGCGGGCTGCCGGCGCCGGTCCGGCCCGGGGCGGCGACCACGCGGGTGGCGCCGTCCTCAGCAGCGGGAGAAGATGAAACCAAACGGGTGGCTTCTTCTGCGGGAGCCGCCGCCATCCGGGTGGTGTCAGGGGCTGGAGCGGTGAGGCGGGTGCCGTCGTCGTCCGCAGCGATCCGGGTCGCTTCCGTGAGAGCGCGGATGCGTCGGGCCAGGGCCTCGCTCAAAGGCTCCGGCAAGGTGGCTTCCCGCCGCGCCTGTTCCAAGGCGGCCAGAGCCTCGGCCGCGGTATGGGGCGCCTTGGTCACGGCCTGGTCCAGGCGCGCGCCCAGTTCCTCCGGCGAGAGTTCGCCCTGGTGATAGGCCTGGAGCAACGCCGGGTAGTTCATGCCGCCCCGGTTTCCGCCTGAGCCTGCACCACCACGGCGGTGATGTTGTCCCGCCCGCCCCGCGCCAGGGCCGCCTGGACACAGGCCGCGGCAGCTTGCGCGGGCGGCTGGGCCAGCAGGGTGGGCAGCTCGGTCTCGCCCACCTCGCGGTACAGGCCGTCGGAGCACAGCAGGAAGATGTCGCCGGGCTGCACCTGGAAGACATCCACATCGAGACAGAGCCGGTCCGCCGCCCCCACGGCCCGGGTGATGACATTGGCGGCGGGGTGGGCGGCGGCGTCTTCTTCCAGAATCATGCCTTGTTTGACGAGGTCTTGAACTTGGCTGTGGTCTTCGCTGAGCTGCGCCAGCTGTCCATGGCGCAGGCGGTAGAGGCGGCTGTCGCCGGCCCACAGGATGGCGCCGCAGCGGTCCCGGAGCAGCAGCGCCACCACTGTGCTGCCGCAGGTGCGGGGTGGCTCCTGGGCCGCGGCCCGGTAGCGCAGGGACGTGTTGGCCTGTTCCAGCATGTCGTCCACGGCGTCCACCGCCTCACTGAGGGCCTCGCGCCGGGGAATCTGTCCCAGGGCATGGACGATGGCCTGGCTGGCCACGTCCCCGGCGTGATGACCGCCCATGCCGTCGGCCACCGCCCACAGGCCGGCTTCGTCGCGGCATAGGAAGGCGTCTTCATTCACTTGCCGCACTTTGCCCACATGGCTGCGTCCGGCGCTATGAAAGACCGGCGGTCTCATCCGTTTTCCCCCGGGGCCAGCAAGGGCGTATGGGGCGGGTGGGGCGTCCAGCCCCAGCGCGCCCAGGCGCCGTCCAGCAAGGCGCAAAACGCCGCCGCCGGGGGCAGGGCACGGCTGAAGAGCAGGGCGGGTTTGACCTGGGGTGAGCCCTCGGTCCACCACAGGCTGTAGGACGTTTCTCTGCCGGCGAGGAGATAGGCCAGCAATTCCGGATAGGCATTTTGAACGGCGCCGGCAGTGTCGATGAGTTCGATCTGGAGCCGGTCTGTGGCCACGGCGCGGGCTTCTTCCACACCGTGCTGGGGCAGCATGCCCAGATCCCGGATCTGCTGGAGAAAATGCTCCCACGGCAGTTGTTCTTCCAAGGCCGCCAGGCACAAGGCCTCGGCCCGGCCCAGCCAGGCGTCGAACTCCAGGAGGGCACGGGGAGGCAGGCAGCCGCTCGGCAGGGGCGCGGCCAGGGTCAGCGGAAAGTGGCGGCCGACCTTGTCCACGCTGGGCATGAGCAACCCCAGCCAGGCTCGTTGATCCAGCGTGCCTTTGGCCAGAGAAAAACGCCACACCGGGGCGATGAGATAAGGCTCCAGCCAGGCCTCTCCGAGCTGCTGCCGGGCGGTCGCCAGCCCATCTTGCAACCAGTGGTCCCAGGGCGTGGTGAAACTCTTGGGCAGTTCCCGGTAGATGAAATCGCCCCGGTAGGGCAGCTTGCCGAACAGTCCCGGGCCACTCATGGGGGCGTCAGAGCCGCTCCGGGGCGCGGAACTGCGCCAGGGCCTGGAGATGGCGGAAGGGGTTGTCCACGCTCTCGGCCTGAAGCTCGTAGCGGGCCTGATAGCCTTCCAGGAAAAAGGTGACCTGAAAGCGGTCCCGGGCCAGAGCGCGCACATCGGTGCCGTTCAGCACCCGGAACCAGGCCCAGGGGCCTTCCACGGTGCGGGCGTAGTGCTTGCCGCGGGTGGTCTCCAGACTCAGCCGCACCAAGCCGTTTTCCGGGCCGGGCCACTGCAAGGTCTGTTGGCGGATGGGACCATGGCGGTAGCTCAGATGCTGGCCGTCCAGCTCCAGGTCAAAGCGGCTGACCTTGCCGTCGAGATCGATGGGCTTCATGTGAAAGACCACCAGAGGCTGCTCACCGCCGGCGCCGAAAAAGAGGGATTGGATCTGGCGGGCGCGGCGGAACTGCATCAGGGCGGTTTTGCTGAACCGCAGGCCCTGGCCCTCCAGGGTGCGGGTGGTCCAGCGGCGGGCGGTGGTGTCGACAAACGGTGCCAGATGGGCCTGGAAAAAGCTGTCCAGGGTGCCGCCGGGGGCGAAGAAACGGCCGAAGTCCGCCAGACGGAGGTCATCTTTGCTCTCGGCATAGAGGGGGTAGCGGCCCTTGAGGGCGGCGCGGTATTCCTGCAGCACGGTGCTTTTCCAGGCGCCGTTGAGGTATTGCCGGGCGCTGGCCAGGGTTACGCTCCAGGTATTTCGCGCCACCTCGCGCATCCAGGTTCTGAGTGGTTCGGGCAGGCGCGCGGCGGCGCGGCGGAAGCGGCCCAGCACATCGCGGCTGCCGTTTTTAAAGCGCGCCTTGGTGGCGCTGAGGGCGGCGCCGCCATCCGGGGCGGTGGCGATGTCGCTGAGGTAGCCGTGCACGTCGGCCAGCTGTCCGATGAGCTGTTCCAGGGCGCCGTTGCCGTCCTCGCCCAGGAGGCGGTTCAAACCGCGGAAATGCTCCGCCACCGGCGTGCCGGGGCCGTCCAGTTGCTTGGCCAGGCCGGCTTTCTTGGCCTTTTGCACCGCCTGGGCCAGGCGCTGCGCTGCGGGATTGTCCAAAGCGGCGCCGAGGGCGCTCTCAGCGGCGGGCGGCGGGCGGTTGAGGTCGGTGTTTTCGGCCACGGTTTGCAACAGGCCGCGTAAGGGTGAGTCGGGGCCGGACAGTGCCGCCAACACCTCGGCGCCGTGAGCCGTGTCAGAGAAGCGCTTAATTTTCAGGTTGTTGAGCACACCTTCCCAGGTTTTGATGTAATCGTCCAGATAGCGTTTTTTCACCGCGGCGGCGAGGGCGGCGGCATCCGTGCCATTGCCGGCTGCGCTGTCGCTGCCCCAGACCCAGTTGTCTTCAGCAAATTCCGAGGCCAGCTGCAGGCTGTCTTTGAGATAGAGCTGATAGAAACCTGCGTAGGTGAACAGAGCCGGGACGGTGCCGCTGCCGGCTTGGAAGGCGAACACCTGGCGGCCCGCGGGGCCCAGGGTACGGCTGAGGTCGATAGCCAGGTCGCGGCGGGACAGGCTGGCTTGCTTCAAACGGGCATACACCCGCTCTGCCAGGGGAACCTGGTTGAGCTGGCGCCGGGCCTCAGCCACCAGCGCCTCATCCATGGGCTGGGCCGGTATTCCCGCCGCCAGCAGGGCCTCCAGGTGGGCCTTGAGCCGGTCCCGGGTGGTGGGGTCGGCGGCGTAGCGCTCGCTCCAGTCCAGTTCCATCCAGACTTTGAAGAGCTCCGGATCCAGCCGTTCCGGCTGGCCCAGCATCAGGTACATTTTCAACGCGCCCTGCTGCACATTGAAGTTGCCCGCGGCGTGGCGGATCTGCTCCGCCAGGCGGGTGCGGAGGCGGGGGAGAAATTCCCCTTGCAGCGCCCGCCGGTAGGCCGCCCGGGCGGCCGGAACCACGGCGCCGCTTTGATCCAGACCAAAGCCGCTGAGCCAGGGCAGGCTGCCCTCATCATAGACCGCGGCGGCGGCCTGCAAAGCGGCCAGGGCGGGCAGGAGCCGTTCGAGGCCGGCGTCGGGGGTGAGGGCGGCGCGCAGGCGCTGATAGTCGTCGAGCTGGGCGGTCACCGCCTGGAGACGTTGCTGATTTTGGGTGTAGGCGGTGGTCCACGCGGTGGCCGCGGCAAAGGTGACGCCCACGGCCCCGGCATAGGCGCCTTTTTGCACCCAGTCCCGCCGGGACTCCAGGCGCCGGTCAGCACCCGCGAGGCCGGCTTCGGGAAAGATCACCCGCCGGAACAGGTCGGTGAGAAAATAGCTGCGCCCCCGGCCGCTGAAGTGGGGCACCTCGCTGCGGTCCAGCCCGAAGGTGGTGGCTAGCTGGCCCATGATGCGGTCTATGGGGGTGCCTTCCTGGGTGCCGCTGGTGAAGTACACGCCCCGCAGGTAGAACGGGTCGCCGTAGCGGCTGGGGCGGAACACGGCTTCGAGGAAATCCTGACCCAGAGGTTTGAGTCCGGCCATTTGCTGGGGGAAACGCCAGATCAACCCGCGCCGGCGCAGGTCGCGCTCCTGCTGCAGGCGGGGGAGGAGGCGGGCGTGCAGGCGTTCCCGCAAGGCGTCGAATTCGGGGCCGAAGCGGGCCACTTCGTTTTGGGGCCTGGCGCCGGTCTGGGTGGGAAACGTCATGCCCCAGACCTGGTCCCGCTCCTCGGCGCTGAGGTCATCGAAAAATTCGGTGAAACCCGCCACCAGATCGGTTTTGGTGAACAGCATGTACACCGGCAGGGTGACGCCCAGGCGCTGATAAAGTTCCTGGATGCGCTGCTGCACGGTGTGGGCGTGGGCGGCGCGTTCTGCTTCTGATTGCTGCAACAGGTCCGCCAGGCTGATGGCGACGATGACGCCGTTCAGGGGTCGGCGGCGGCGGTATTTTTTGAGCAAATCCAAAAACCCGCTCCAGCCGGCGCGGTCCACCTCGGTATCGCTGTCCTGGGTGGTATAGCGCCCGGCGGTGTCGATGAGCACGGCCTCGTCGGTAAACCACCAGTCGCAATCGCGGGTGCCGCCGATGCCGCGCACGGCGCCGCGGCCCAACTGGTCTGCCAGGGGGAAATTCAACCCCGAGTTGGCCAGGGCCGTGGTCTTGCCGGCCCCGGGAGGGCCGATGACGGCATACCAGGGCAGCTCGTAGAGGCGCTGTTCCCCGTAGCGGTTTTTGAGCCTGGTCTTTTTGAGCACTGCCAGGGCTTCGGTGAAACGCCGGTCCAGGGTCTGCACCTCCTCAGCGGCGGCGCTGCTGGCCGCGGCCTGGGGCTCGGGGGTGGGTGCCACTGCCGGGGCCGGGGTCGCCAAGCTTTGAATGAGCTGGTCATTTATTCTTTTTGTTTTAAGTATTTGCAGAAGATTATTGAGACCCCACAAGAGGGTCAGCACCAAGATGGTGAGAAGGCGGTTGAACTCTGCTGCCAAGGGCTTGGCTTCGCCCAGGGCCAGATAGGGGCCGCCAAACCACACCAGCGCCCCCAGTGCCACCAAACCGAGAAAGGAGATGAAAACCCGCATCAAGGTTCCCCTGTGTCCAAGGCCTGCCCCGCCGCCGGGGCGCCGATGCTGTGCAGCCGTTCCAGCAGTGGCGCGGCGGATTGGTCCAACAGGGTATTGAAAGCCAGATACACCCCCAGTACCAGCGCCCCGGTAAGGGCAGCGATGACCCACAAGGGCACCCGCCGGTCGAGGTTGTCAGGACGGGTGTCCACCCCCTGCCAGTGGGGTGAGAGGGCGCGGTCGAAGCCGCCCCGCTGCTGGCGCACCAGATTGAACACTTCTTCACACAGGGCGTCCACCTGGCTGCCGCCCCGCTCCATGACCCGGTATTTGCCCTGAAAACCCAGGGCCAGACACACCGCCATCAGTTCCAGCAAATCCAGGTTGTTGGCAGGGTCGCGCCGCACCCGCTCCAAAATGACGAAAAATTTCTCCCCGCCCCAGGTTTCCTTGTGGAAGGTGGCAAGCATGCTGTGGGCGCTCCACAGGCTTTCACTGCCCCAGGGGGTGTTGAGCACAGCTTCATCCAACGCTGTGCACAAGGCGTAGCGACCGGCCAGGATGGCTTCTGCTCTGGCACCGCGCTGGCGGGCGGCGTTTTCGAATGCCTGGATTTCGCGCACCACTTCAGCATGTAACTGTTGCACATCGGGGTGGCTGCTTTGCTGGCGCAACTCGGTCATGAGGGCCAGCAGCCGGGCAGCGGCATCCAGCAAGGGGTTGGCACCGGCGGGGGCGGTGGCGGAATGAGGTGACGGGGGTGCCGTGGCGGCAAACGCCCGCCGCCCTCCCGGAGTGGGCCGGAGCAGGGTCTGGTCCGAACCGCCCGGCCCGGGTCGCATGACGGTGTGGTCACTGTCCTGGGGTGTCATCCTTTAATGGCCCAAAATTCCAGTTCCAGACCGGGAAAGTCGCCACCGATGTGGAAAGCAAAGCCGCCGGACTGGGTCATCTGGCGCCAGTATTCGCTGGCCCGGTCCAGTTCAAAATAAGTAAAGCCGGCGTGATAGGGGATTTGCCGCGGCGCCACCGGCAGGGGCTTGAGGCCGATGCCGGGCAGTTGCAGGTTGACCAAATCGCGGATTTTCTCCACCGGGCCGATTTTGACCTGAGGGGGGAAGCGGTTGCGGAGCTCCTCGCTGGCCAGCTGGGCGTTCACCGCCAGCACGAAATAGGCATTGCCCACCAGGCTGTGATCGGCCAGGGGCGCCACCCGGATGCCGTAACGGCGTTCTTCCAGGGGCAGGGGCACGGCAGTTTGTTCCAGCACCCGGCTCAAGGTGCCGCGCAGCTGCACCATCAACGGTGAAAACGTGGCGCGCAGATCGTCGTGACGGTAGGGGGTGAACTCGCCGGGACGGCGGTTTTCGCTGAAGGTGGCCAGCTCGCCGGCCATCTGCAGGCAGAGCCGGTAGCAGGCCTCGGGGTGGATAGGTGCGCCGTCGGCAAGATAGGCGAGCAGGGGCTGGTAGCGGTTCACCGCCTGCAGAAACATGAAATCGGCCACTTCCGCGCTGCCGCCACGGCCGGCGCCGGATACCCTGGCCGCCAGGGCTTCCGCCCGCTGGCCCAGCATGCCCGCCAGTTCTTTGATGAAGGCCGCCAGTTTCGGTGCGGCGTGGGCATTGAGCAGCGGGGGCAGGTGGTCCTGATCCAGCACCACTTGCCGGTCGGCGCGGCATTCCACGATGCGGGCCAGGGGCAGGCAGGTGTAGGCGCCGCGTTCTTCGCCCTCCAGCAGCAGGCGCAGGCGCAACCGGCCCAGTTGCATGCGGGCCGTGTCGTCACTGTCAGCGTGGTAGTCCCGGACCTCGTGTTCGTGGGGGTAGTAGCGGCTCAGGCTGGCGGGGTCGCCGGCGGTATCCACCTCCGCGGTGCCCCCGCGCTTCAAGGGGAGGGCGAGGTAGACGGTGGTGTCGCTCACTTCCGTGTTCACATCCAACGGCAATGGGGCTTCGTCGTCTGCCGGGATGTTCACAGGCGTGCCGTCGGGCAGCCGTCCCCGCAGCCGGCTCAGAGCGAACTTGCCCAGCGCCAGTTGGGCCTCGTCAATCTCCAGTTCCACGATGCCCCAATCGGCAGGGGCGAGACCGTGGCAACGCTGTTCGATCAGATTCTCGAAATAGCGCTCTTGTTGTTGAAAATGTTGGGGTTTTAGAAAGAGCCCCTCGGACCATACGACTTTTCCGTATTCCGCCATGGCGCGTCGTGCCTTTCTCAGTCGTCCTTGCTCATGGTAACGCTCAGGCGCCCCAGGTTGATGAACAAGCGGGTCTTCTTGTGAGGACGCACGGGAACAATCGCACGCCATCTGGCGTGGTCCAGGTCACGAAACGCCGCGATGGCGCCGATGTAGCGGGTTTGCGGCTTGGCTTCCCGCTTGAACTCCCGCCGGTCGCCCGGTTGGAATTCCATTTCTTCCCGTGCCAGAAGATACTTGCCCAAAGTGGCACTTTCGTGTTCATAAATGGCGAAGAAATCTTTGCGCTCAAATTCTTCCGTATCGCTCAGTTCGTAGAAGCGCACCACCAGCGGCGAGGGACGCCCCTCGGCGTTGGGGTTGAGTTCAGGTGAACTTTCGATTTCGTAGATCAGCCGCGTGGCGCTGGGGCCAAACAATTTGGCGCCGCAGGCACCCAGACCCAGGGCCAGGGTGAGGACGATGAACAATCTGACAGGACAAAGCCGTCGCTTCACGGTAACTCCCTTTGTATTGTTGTGACACCGCGCTTAAAGCCAGCGGGCCCGATGAATGTGAAGCATTGCTCGGAATGCCCGGTAGTATGCCGCAGTCGCGGAGTAAATCATAGGCCATTCCCGGCGGCACCAAAGGGCGGCCGGGCGGGGTCAAGTGGCTGGCCAGTCAGTAAAATCTCAAGCGGGCCGAAGGGGGGCGCCCGCTGGGGTCCACTTTACTTCCGAGAGGCCCGCGCAAGGTGGGGGTGATAAAGGTGAGTTCGCGTGTTCTCTCGGAGCGCCCCCGGCTGCGACGGGGCGTTTCGGGCAAGCGCGGGCGCCGCGGGGCAGACCGGAACAACAACTCAATAGAAGGTATTCTGCTCGCGGTAAAACACGGCATACAGTTCCACCCGCCGGTTGCGTCCCCGGCCCGGTCGGGTCCAGTTCTCGTCGGTGGGTTTGGTTTCTCCCCAACCCTGCATGGCGATTTGCTCTTCGCTGAGGCCTTGCTCCAACAGATAGTCGTGCACTGCTTTTCCGCGCCGATCGGACAGGGCGTCGTTGTAAGCCCCGCCCCCCACGTCGTCCGTATGGCCCTTGACCAGCAGCCGGCGGAATTGCCGGTTCAGCTCCAGGCGCGAGACGACGGCTGCCAGCCGCCAGCGGCTGTCTTGCGTCAGTGCCGCGCTGCCGCTTTCGAAAAACACCCGGCCCAGACTTTCAAAATGGAAGGAGCCGCAGGCAATCCGCGTCACGCTGTTTTTGTCCCAACAAGGCCTTGGCGGTTGCGCAAAGCCGGACAGATCTTCATCGCCGAAAGGTTTGGGCAGCCTGGTGACACCGGCCGGGGGCGCCACGGGCTCGAAGGGGCGCGGCAGTACCGCCTGCGGCACGGCAGGCGGTCCGTCGTTGGAGGGCTCCAAGGGTGGATCGGGCAGCACGCCGGTGAGCGTGGCGAGGGCGGCGGAAAGAATAAGAGACCACTGAATCATCGCGCTGGAAACTGCTGTCGGGCTGTTAGTGATTATCGGACGTCAGGCGGGGGGCTAAATCCCTTTTGCGCGATGCTTGCCCGCTGGCTATCATGCCCCTCCCCAAACGGAGCCGAAACATGACTTCATCCTCGCACGATAGTATTCGCGCTGTGGTCTGGCGCGATGGCGCCTTGCTGTTGCTGGACCAACGCCGCCTGCCCCAGAAAAAAGAATATTGCCGTTACAGCGGGGCAGCGGAGGTCGCCGCCGCCATTCGCGACATGGTGGTGCGGGGCGCGCCGGCCATCGGTATCACCGCGGCCTACGGTGTGGTGCTGGCCGCCCGTGCCCGCTATGCCCGCTCGCCCACCGGCTGGCGCGAGGCCATCGAGCAAGACCTGGCCTCCCTGGCGGGTGCCCGTCCCACTGCGGTGAACTTGTTCTGGGCCCTGGACCGCATGCGGGAGGTCATTGCCACGGTCGACGGCGATCCTGAGCCCCGGCTCTTAGCCGCCGCCCGGCGCCTTCACGATGACGACATTGCCGCTAACCGTAAAATGGGTGATCTGGGTGCCAAACTCATCACCGGTCCCTGCGCCGTGCTCACCCATTGCAACGCGGGCGCGCTTGCCACCGGAGGCTACGGCACCGCCCTGGGCGTCATCCGCTCCGCCTATGCCGCCGGAAAAATTCAGCGCGTTTACGCCAATGAAACCCGCCCCTGGCTGCAGGGCGCACGCCTTACCGCCTGGGAAATGGTGGAAGAGGGTATCCCTGTCACGTTAGAGGTGGAAGGTGCCGCCGCGGCCTTGATGAAACAGGGCAAAGTGCGGTGGGTTGTCGTCGGCTCTGACCGCATCGCCGCCAACGGCGATGTGGCCAACAAAATCGGCACTTACGGCCTGGCCGTGCTGGCGCGGCATCATGGGGTGAAATTTATGGTGGCGGCGCCCACCTCCACCGTGGATATGGATATGGCCAACGGCGATGCCATAACAATAGAACAACGGGATGCCCGTGAAGTGCTAGGTGTGCACGGTCATCCTGTTGCCGCGCCGGGGGCACAGGCTTGGAATCCTTCGTTTGATGTAACGCCCGCGGAACTGGTGGATGCCATCGTGACCGAGAAAGGCGTGGTAATGCGGCCGAACCGGGAGAAAGTGGCGCGGATGATGGCGGGTGGGTGAACAAGAAGTAAAGGGGTCAGAGCCCTTAAATAGGAACCGCTGCGCAATCCCCCCTTCCGCCGCCCCTGCACCGGCTTTCCCGGCAACGCCGGAACCCGAAAATTCATCCCAGCCCCATTGTTTTGTCTGTATCCAGCCCCTATTAGTTATGTATGGGGTGGCCGCCTGAGTTGGAGGCCGTCCCGGGGAATCAGAGGATACGTGAAGGAGGACAACACCATGAGCAAGTCAGACAAGGGCAAAGGGGTGGCGGCTGCCAAAGGCGGGGAAGTGCAGACCCGCCAGCGGCGTGCGCTCAGTCCCTGGGAGGAGATGGACCGTTTGTTTGAGGATGTGTTCTCTCGCGGCTGGATGCCGCGGATGCCGCGGTGGGACTGGCCTGCCTGGGCGGAGGTGGCACCGCCGTTTGAAGGGCGCCAGCCCAAGGTGGATGTGGTGGAACGGGATGAGGATATCCTGCTGAAGGCGGAGCTGCCGGGGGTGGACAAGGATGATCTGGATGTGACGGTAACCGACGACAGCGTGACCATCAAGGCCAGCACCAAGCGGGAGAGCACGGAAGAAAAGGGTGACTATCACCGCCACGAGATCGCCACAGGCACCTACTCCCGCACCTTGATGCTTCCGAGCGCCGTGAAGGGTGAACAGGCCAAGGCCACATTCCGCAACGGTTTGCTGGAGTTGATTCTGCCCAAGGCGGCGCCGGCCAGGCGCCAGAAAGTTCAGGTGGAATGACGGAGGTGGCGTTCCGCTCCCGGCCCCGCGCCCGGGGGCGGATTTTGCCGTGCGGTTCAGTCAGTTTTGGAGGAATAAAGCATGTCCACATTGAGCGAAATTCGCGGTGGTCTGGGCCGGGTATGGGATTCGGTGGCGGAGGGCTCGCGTCATTTGATGACCCGGGCTTCCGGTGCCATCACCCGTTTTCGGCCCACCCGGCAGGAAGAGGAAGGGGGCTGGGGGGTGCTGGCGGCGGATGTTTATGAAGACGATGACAAGATCGTGGTCTCCCTGGAGGCACCGGGCATGGAACAGGATGATTTTGATGTGACCATTGACCTGGATGTATTGGTGGTGCGCGGCGAAAAGCGCTATCAAAACCAACGCCGCGAGGGGGGCTACCGCATCGCCGAATGCGCTTACGGCGCTTTCGAGCGGGCCATTCCGCTCCCGGAAACGGTGGATGCCAGCCGGGCGCGGGCCAAGTACCGCAAAGGTGTGCTGCGCATCGAACTGCCCAAGGCCGGGTCCGGTCGCCGCCGGATCAGTATCGCAGGCTGACGACGGCACGCTTGTTTTCTCATCCACCGCCGCGGTTCCGGGCCGCGGCGGTGCGGCCTGTGCAGCCACCTCTGGGGGGGCGGGGGCGCTGTTGAAAATGTCTCTCTTGTCCCCACCCATGACCGTAAACCGACATCTTTTGCAGGCAGGGGGTCATTTTGCAATTCAAAGATTACTATCAAATCCTCGGAGTGGAACGCAGCGCCAGCCAGGACGAGATCAAGCGCGCCTACCGCAAGCTGGCCCGCAAATACCATCCCGATGTCAGCAAAGAACCTGATGCCGAAGCCCGCTTCAAAGAGGTGGGCGAAGCCTACGAAGTGCTGAAAGATCCGGAGAAGCGGGCGGCCTATGATCAACTGGGTCCCAACTGGAAAGCGGGGCAGGAATTTCATCCGCCGCCGGACTGGGACCAGGGTTTCGAGTTTCACGGTGGGGGATTCACCGGCGCCGACAGCGCCGCCTTCAGCGACTTCTTCGAGTCGTTGTTTGGTGGTTTCAGCCGGCGCGGCGCGCGGGCCGGGGCTGGGGCACCGGGTTTCGATCTGCGCGGCGAAGACACCCATGCCAAGGTTGCCATTGATCTGGAGGACGCCTATCACGGCGCCACTCGCACGCTGACCTTGCATCATGTGGAGCCGGGCCCCGATGGCCGGGCACAGGTGAAGGAGCGCACGTTGAAAGTGCGTATTCCCAAAGGCGTAAAGGCGGGTCAGCATATCCGCCTGGCAGGCCAGGGTTCACCCGGTGTGGGGCGGGGCAAGGCCGGTGATTTGTACCTGGAAGTGGTCTTTCGTCCGCACCCTCTGTACCGGGCGGATGGACGGGACATTTACCTGGATCTGCCTGTCACCCCCTGGGAACTGGCCCTGGGGGCTACGGTGATGGCGCCCACGCCCACCGGAAGGGTGGAGGTGAAAATTCCTCCGGGAACACGACCCGGCGCCAGGCTGCGTCTCAAGGGCCGGGGCATACCCGGCGAGCCGCCGGGGGATTTGTTTGCCGTGCTGCAGGTGGTGCTGCCGCCGGCGGATACGGCGCAGGCCCGCGCCGTGTACCGGGAAATGGCTGAAAAGCTGGCGTTCAATCCACGCGCCGGGCTGGGGGTATAAAGATGACCGATGATGTGTTCAGTGGGCGTATCCTGGAAGAAGAACTGGAATTGACCCTGGGCCAGCTCAGCCGCGCCTGCGCCGTTAATGCCGAGTGGCTGTTGACTCTGGTGGAGGAAGGTATCCTGGAGCCGCTGACGGGAACGCCGCCGTGGCGTTTCAGCGGCACCAGCCTGCGACGGGTACGCACCGTCCGGCGCCTGCAGGAGGATCTGGGGGTCAACCTGGCCGGCGCTGCCCTAGCGCTGGAACTGCTGGAGGAAATCGACGCTTTGCATGCCCGCCTGGCGGCCGTGCGGCCGGTTGGGGGCTGGCGGTGAGACGTGATACTGACGCCTGGCGGCGGCACGCTTTGCTCAATCGATTGCAGAGCTTGGTCATGCTGGCCACGATGGCGGCGTTTCTGGCGCTGCTGGGTTATCTCTTGTGGGGCGGAGACGGCCTGTGGATTTTGATGCTGAGCGGTATGCTGATGGCTGTGGGGGCCCCGGCCGTCACCCCCCGCCTGACCATGCGGCTCTATCACGCCCGCCCCCTTTCGGCGGCGGAGGCGCCGCGCCTGCGCGCCCTGGTGCGGGATCTGGCGTACCGGGCGGGCCTGCCCGAAGCGCCGCAGCTTTACTATGTCCCCAGCGCCATGGTGAATGCCTTTACCGTGGGCGGCGCGAACGATGCCGCCATAGCCGTCACCGACGGTTTGCTGCACAAGCTGAATGTGAGGGAACTGCGTGGCGTGCTGGCCCACGAGATCAGCCATATCCGCAACAAAGACACCTGGGTCATGGGCTTGGCCGACCTGTTCCACCGTCTCACCAGCGCCTTGTCACTGTTCGGGCAGTTTTTGCTTTTGCTCAATTTGCCCTTGATCTTGTTCAGCGGTGTCACCATTAACGGCTGGGCCGTCGCCCTGCTCATTTTTGCGCCCACATTGAGCGTTCTGGCGCAGCTGGGCTTGTCCCGCAGCCGGGAATACGACGCGGATCTGGGGGCGGCCAGGCTGACCGGCGATCCGGAAGGCCTGGCCCAGGCCCTGCTGAAAATGGAGCGGGTGCAAGGGGGTTGGATAGAACGGCTGTTCCTGCCCGGGCGCCGCTTGCCAGAACCTTCATGGTTGCGCACGCATCCCCCTACCGAAGAGCGGGTGCAGCGCCTGCTGGCCTTGCAGCAGGAGGGTCAGGGGCAGGAGCTGTCCGGGCACAGCGGTGAGCCCTGGATTGAAACCCGGCCGGTCAGGCGCCATCCGCGTTGGCGCCCTGGCAGTGGCGTATGGTATTGAAGCGCTGGAAGCATTGCGTTGAGAAGCCACCGGCGGTCCGTCTGGCCCTTTCCAAACAAACAAGGAGCCATCCATGAATGATGCTCTGCATATCGTTTGCCCTCATTGCGCGGCGGTCAACCGTTTGCCCACCGCCCGCCTGGACGAACAGCCCCGATGCGGCGCCTGCCATCAGGCCTTGTTCTCGGGCGCGCCGGTGGGTCTGGGGGCGGCGGTGTTCGATATCCACCTGAGGCGCAACGATATTCCCCTGCTGGTGGACTTCTGGGCGCCTTGGTGCGGTCCCTGCAAGATGATGGCGCCGGCCTTTGAACAGGCCGCCGCCCAGCTGGAGCCCCGCGTGCGCCTGGCCAAGGTGAACACCGAGGCGGAGCAGGAACTGGCGGCGCGTTTTGGTATCCGCAGCATTCCCACCCTGGTGTTGTTTCGCCAGGGCCGCGAAGTGGCGCGCCAGGCGGGGGCCATGGGGGCGGGGGATATTTCGCGCTGGGCGCGGCAACACTTGTAAGCGTGGAGTGGAACCATGCTGCGTGAAAAACTGAAAACTTACATGAGCGAAACCGTCGTCTATTGGCCGCGGCTGTCGTTTTACGAACGTTTCGAGCAGGTGGTGGCCTTTATCCTGTCCTTCGTCATCATGGTGGTCATCGTGGTGGCGCTGGTGGAGCTGATCGGCAAGGTGGCGCGCATGCTGTTGGCAGGCGCCCTCGATCCCTTGGAACACGCGGTCTTCCAAAACGTGTTTGGCGCCATCATGACCTTGCTTATTGCCATGGAGTTCAAGCACTCCATCATCCGGGTGGTGGAGAGGAAAGAGAGCATCATCCAGGTCAAGACCGTGGTGATGATCGCCATTTTGGCTTTGGCCCGCAAGTTCATCATTATCGACACCGCCAAGACCGGCGCCGACACCTTGGTGGCCCTGGCCGCAACCGTGCTGGCGCTGGGCATTGTCTATTGGCTGATGCGCGAGCGGGACGACTATCAGCAGCGCCGCCTGAGCGAGATGGCCAGGGAGAATGACCCGACATCTGACTCAACAACAAGGAGCGAGCAGCCGTGAGCAAGAACGATTTTTTCACGCCGGGGAACAAACCCAAGGTGGAAATCAACAAGCCGGATACCGGGGGGGAACCCCACTGGCAAAAACCGTGGATGTGGGCGCTGCTTTACGCGCTGTTCCTGATCAGCGCCTTTTATCTGCTGAATATGCCGGAAACGCCGGTCAGGGAGATTCCCTACAGCGAGTTTCTCACCCATCTGGAAAAAAATGAGGTCAAAGAAGTGCTGGTGACGCCCAAGGCCATCAGCGGGACACTGACGATCACCGATGTGGGCGGCAAGGAAGAACGTTTTGTCACCGTTCCCCTGCCCGACGAGGCTTTGGCGCAAAAGCTCAAGGACCATGGGGTGCGCTTCGTGGTGCGCCAGCCGGAACGGTCGTTTCTGACTGAGTTTTTGCTGTACTGGGTGCTGCCCTTTGGCCTGTTGTTTCTCATCACCGGTTGGTGGGCGCGGCGGGCCGGCGGCGGGGGGATGGGCCAGGGCTTTTTGAACGTGGGCGCCAACCGGGCCCGCATTTACGCTGAATCCGACACCAAGGTGACCTTCAATGACGTGGCCGGCGCCGACGAGGCCAAGGAAGAACTCAAGGAAGTGATCACGTTCCTCAAAGATCCCGCCCACATTCAGAGCCTGGGCGGCCACATGCCCAAGGGGGTGTTGCTGGCGGGCCCGCCGGGCACCGGCAAGACCCTGCTGGCGCGGGCGGTGGCGGGGGAGGCCCATGTGCCCTTTTTCAGCATCAGCGGCTCGGAGTTCATCGAACTGTTCGTGGGGGTGGGTGCCGCCCGCGTCCGCGATCTGTTCCAGCAGGCGCGTGCCAAGGCGCCCTGCATTGTGTTCATCGACGAGCTGGACGCGGTGGGCGGTGCCCGCGGCATGGGGCCGCGCATGGGGGGCAATGACGAACGGGAGCAGACGCTGAACCAACTGCTCACCGAAATGGACGGTTTCGACCCCAGTTCCGGCGTGGTGGTGATGGCCGCCACCAACCGCCCCGAGATCCTGGACAAGGCCCTGTTGCGGGCCGGCCGTTTCGACCGTCAGATCATCGTCGACAAGCCGGACCTGGAGGCCCGCACCGCCATTTTGGCCCTGCACACCAGCAAGATGAAGCTGGCGGATGACGTGGATCTGAAAGTGGTGGCCCAGCGCACGCCGGGTTTTGTGGGCGCCGATCTGGCCAATATCGCCAACGAAGCGGCCATCCGGGCCGTGCGCAAAGGCCACGATGCCATCACCATGGCGGACTTCGAAGAAGCCATTGACCGGGTCATCGCCGGGCCGGAGAAAAAACACCGGGCCCTCAACACCCAGGAGAAAGAACGGGTGGCCGCGCACGAATCGGGTCATGCCCTGGTGGCGGTGTCAGTGCCCACGGGTGAGCCGGTGCACAAAGTGTCCATCATCCCCCGGGGCGTGGCGGCCCTGGGTTACACCCTGCAGTTGCCGGTGGAGGAGAAGTTCCTGTCCACCGAACAGGAACTCAAGGATCAGATCGCCATTCTCCTGGGCGGCCGCACGGCTGAGGAACTGGTCTACGGCAATGTTTCCAGTGGCGCCGCCAACGACCTGGAGCGGGCCTCGGAGATCGCCCGCGGCATGGTCACCCGGCTGGGCATGAGTGGCAAGCTGGGGCCGCTGACCTATGGCAAACAACAGCAGTTGAGCTTTCTCGGGGTGAGCGGGCCGGAGGAGCGCAATTACAGCGAAGAGACCGCCCGGCTCATCGACGCCGAGGTGCGCGCCCTGGTGGAGGAGGGCCAGCAACGGGCCCGGGACATCCTCCAGCATCATCGCGCCGCCCTGGATGCCCTGACCCGGCGGCTGCTGGAAAAAGAAGTGATCGACGGCGGGGAAGTGCAGGCCGTGGTGGCCGCCCACGCACCGTCCTGATACAGGGAAGGCCCATGCCCGATCGACGCACGGAAGACTACGCCCGCCAGGACGCCGCCGAGACGCTGAAGGCCATCCGCAGCGATGCCGCCCGGGGCTTGCGTGACGCTGAGGCGCGTGCCCGCCTGGCCCAATACGGCTACAACGAAACCGAGGAAAGGGAAGAGCCGCTCTGGCACCGCGTCTTGCGCCGCTTCTGGGGGCCGATTCCGTGGATGATCGAAGTGGCGGCCGTCCTCTCAGCCATCGTGCGCAAGTGGGAGGATTTCGCCATTATCCTCATCATGCTGCTGGTCAATGCGGTGCTGGATTTTCTCCAGGAACATCGCGCCCTCAATGCCCTCAAGGCACTCAGGCAGCGCCTGGCCAAAGAGGTGATCGTGTTGCGTGACGGCGAATTCAAGACCGTGCCCGCCCGCGAGCTGGTGCCCGGCGATATCGTCAAACTCAAAATCGGCGACATCGTCCCCGCCGATGTGCAGTTGGTGCAGGGCGATTACCTGCTTATTGATCAGGCGGTGCTCACCGGCGAATCCCTGCCGGTGAGCAAGAAAGCCAATGAGGTGGCCTACGCCAATACCGTTGTCAAGCAGGGCGAGATGACAGCGGTGGTTGTCAACACCGGCATGCACACCCATTTCTCCAACGTGGTGTCGCTGGTGGCCGAGGCATCCTTGCATGAACGCAGCCACTTCCAGAAGATGGTGATCCAGATCGGCAACTTTCTGATCCTGGTCACCCTGGTGCTGGTGCTGGTCATCGTCATGGTGGCGCTGTTTCGCCACGAAGCCTTTCTTGAAATCGCCCGCTTTGCCCTGGTGCTCACGGTGGCGGCCATTCCGGTGGCCCTGCCGGCGGTGTTGTCAGTGACCATGGCGGTGGGAGCGGTGAATCTGGCGCGGCGCCAGGCGATTGTTTCCAGACTCACTGCCATTGAAGAACTGGCCGGGGTCGATGTGTTCTGCTCCGACAAGACCGGCACCCTGACCAGGAATGAAATGAAAGTGGCCGAGCCGGTAGTACTGGACGGCCACAACGAGCGAGAATTGTTTCTGTATGCGGCGCTGGCCTCTAGGCTGGAAAACCGTGACCCCATAGAACTGCCTGTATTCCACTACATCGACGAGCATTTTCCCGACCTCGACTGGCGTGCCTACCGGCAGCGCGAGTTCGTTCCCTTTGACCCCGTGCGTAAGCGCACCGAGGCAACCATAGAAAAAGACGGCCAGTCGTTGCTGGCGGTGAAAGGGGCGGCCCAGGTTCTGATCAGCATGGCGGAGCTGGATGACGACAGTGCCCACGATCTCAACACCACCGTGGAGTTGCTGGCCGGCAAAGGCTACCGCACCCTGGCGGTGGGTTGCCGGACGGGGGATTCACCCCTGACCCTGATTGGTCTGATTCCGCTCTACGATCCGCCGCGTGACGATTCAAAGCGGGTGATCGCCGAAATGCGTGACTATGGGGTGCAGGTGAAGATGGTCACCGGCGACAATCTGGCGATTGCAAAAGAGGTGGGCCGGCTGTTGAATCTGGAACAGCGCACCATCCGTTCGGCCCAGCTCTCCGGCGCGGCCGGCAATGAATTGCTGGCACTGGCGGAGGCGCTTTCGGCAGCGATTTACCAGCGTCTCAAAGGCGATGTGCCACTCAAAGAGGCCCAGCGCTTCGCCAGCGGGGTGATGCAAAAAGTCAATGAGATCTACGACACCCGCCTGCTGGAGCGCGAATTCATCCACACCCACGAGTCGGCCATTGTCGAGATGATCGAGGAAGTGGACATCTTCGCCGAGGTGGTGCCGGAGGACAAATACCGCATCGTTGACACCCTGCAGAAAGGCGGCCACATCGTCGCCATGACCGGTGACGGCGTCAACGACGCTCCAGCGCTGAAAAAGGCTGACTGCGGTTTTGCCGTCGCCAACGCCACCGATGCCGCCCGCGCCGCCGCCGACATTATTCTCACCGCGCCAGGGCTGGGGGTGATCAACGAGGCGGTGCGCCAGGCGCGCATCACCTTCGCCCGCATGAAGAGCTATGCCACATTCCGCATCGCCGAGACCATCCGCATCATCCTCTTCATGACCCTTTCCATCATCATCTTCGACTTCTACCCCATCACCGCCTTGATGATCATCCTGCTGGCGCTGCTCAACGACATCCCCATCCTCGCCATTGCCTACGACAACACCAAGGTCCACCAGGCGCCGGCGCGCTGGAACATGCGCGAGCTGCTCACTGTTTCCACCGCATTGGGGGTCTCGGGCGTGATTTCTTCCTTTGTGCTTTTTTTCATCCTGCAGGAACAAGGGGTGTCAGAAGATCTGATCCGCAGCCTGCTGTTCCTCAAGCTGATCGTCGCCGGCCACAGCACCCTCTATGTCACCCGTGCCGAGGGCTGGTTCTGGGAGCGCCCCTGGCCCTCGCCACTGCTCTTTTGGGCGACCTTTGGCACCGAGATCCTCGGCACGCTCATCGCCGTCTACGGTTTTCTCATCACCCCCATCGGCTGGGAATACGCCCTGTGGATCTGGCTCTATGCCCTGGTCTGGTTCCTCATAAATGATGCGGTGAAAATATACGCTTACCGGCTGCTCCGGCGCGAGGGCCTGTTGTATAGCACTGCGACGGAGAACAGGTGATGAAAATAGGCTTTCATGGCGCCGATCAGGGGGTGACGGGCTCCTGCCATCTGGTGAACTGTGGTGGCAAAAACATATTGGTTGACTGCGGCCTGTATCAGGGCGGGCATGAGCTGGATGAAGAAAACCGCCGGCCGTTTGGATTCGAGCCCGCCGACATCGATTATCTGCTGCTCACCCACGCCCATTTGGACCACTGCGGCCGCATTCCGCTGTTGGTGCAACGGGGCTTCCGGGGCGAGATCATCACCACTGCCGCCAGCCGCGAACTGGCCAGGCTGGTGATGCTGGACGCGGCGCACCTGCAGGAGGAAGAGGCCGAATGGCAGGCGCGCAAACGCGCCCGTCACGGTCGCCGCAAAGACGCCGCCACGCCGCTCTACACGGTGCTGGATGCCCTCAACAGCCTGGATTACTTTGGCCGCACCGCGGACTACGGCAAGGCCGTGACACTGGGCAGGGGCGTCCGGGTCACCTTTTTTGAGGCCGGTCACATTCTCGGTTCGGCCAGTATTTTGTTGGAGCTGGAAGAGGGGGGAAGGCCCAGGCGGGTGCTGTTCTCCGGTGACCTCGGTTATGGCGGCCGGGCCATACTGCGTGACCCCGGCCCCCCGCCGGATGCGGACACCGTGGTGATGGAAACCACGTATGGCGACCGCCTCCACAAACGTCTGCAGCCGTCCATCGATGAACTTTACGATGCCATCAACGACACCTTCCGCCGCGGTGGCAATGTCATCATTCCCAGTTTTGCCCTGGAACGGAGCCAGGAGATTCTCTACTACCTGCGTGCAGGACTGGAGGCCGGGGCCTTGCCCGGCGCCATGCAGGTCTTTCTCGATTCCCCCATGGCGATTTCGGCCACCCAGATTTTCCGCCGCCATCCCGAATGTTATGATGAACAAACGTGTGCCTTGTTTGAAGACGGCCGCGATCCCTTTGGCTTTCCAGGCCTCCATTTTACCCGCCAGACGGCCGATTCCATCGCCCTGAACCGCATCGGCGGCGGCGCGGTGATCATCGCCGGCTCCGGCATGTGCACCGGGGGACGGGTGCGGCACCACCTCAAACACAATCTGTGGCGGGCGGACAGCGCCATCGTCTTCGTGGGCTTCGCCGCCCGCGGCACGCTGGCGCGGCAGATTGTCGATGGGGCGAAGGATGTGCGCCTCTTCGGGGAAAAAATCCGGGTTCGCGCCCGCATTCACACCATTGGCGGGTTCTCCGCCCACGCCGACCGCGACGAACTGCTGACTTGGCACGGCCAGGCGGGCTCGCCCGGACGGACCTTTCTGGTACATGGCGAGGACAAGGCCATGCGCGCCTTTGCTGCCCGGCTCCACCGGACGGAAGTGGTCATGCCGGCACTGAACGAGGTGTATGAACTGTAGGGCAGCTGCGCGGGTCGTGAAACCATGGCAGTAAAATTCTTCAATCTGCGCGATGTTCCCGAGCGGGAGGCCGAGGGCGTCCGGCAACTGCTGAAGCAGCATGCCATCGAATTCTACGAAACCCCCGGCAGCGCCTGGGGAATATCGGCGCCCATGATCTGGCTGCGCAACGACGCCGATCGCGAGCGGGCCGGGATCCTGCTGGATGAGTTTCAGCGTGAATTCACGGCCAAGGCCAGAGCCGACTATCAGGCATTGAAAGCAAGGGGCGAGCTGCCCGGGGTGTGGGATCTGCTGCGGCGGCGCCCGCTCAAAGCAACGGTGTACCTTGCGCTGATCCTGCTGCTTGCCTACGTCTCCCTCTATCCCTTTCACAGTTTCGGCCATTAGCCCCGGCGGAGCGGGTGATTTTTGAGCGGCGAGCCGGGCAGCGCCCCTGACGGGCGCCACTGTGTTAGAATTCCCCGTTTATTTTCGCCATGTCAAACCCCGCCCCGCCGGGCGGCTTCGAGGGAGCTTTATGACCGATTTCGCCAAAGAAGTTCTGCCCGTCAATATCGAAGACGAGATGAAGTCCTCCTATATGGAGTACGCCATGAGCGTGATTGTCGGGCGGGCGCTTCCGGATGCGCGGGATGGGCTCAAGCCAGTGCACCGGCGGGTGCTCTATGCCATGCATGAGCTGGGCAACGAGTGGAACAAGCCCTACAAAAAATCTGCCCGCGTGGTGGGCGATGTGATCGGCAAATACCACCCCCACGGCGAGGGGGCAGTGTACGACGCCATCGTGCGTATGGCCCAGCCCTTTTCCATGCGCTATATGCTGGTGGACGGGCAGGGAAATTTCGGCTCGGTAGACGGCGACGCCCCGGCGGCCATGCGCTACACCGAAGTGCGCATGGCGCGCATCGCCCACGATTTGCTGGTGGACATTGACAAAGAGACTGTTGACTTCATCCCCAACTATGACGAATCCGAGCACGAACCCGCCGTGCTGCCGGCGCGGGTGCCCAATCTCCTGGTCAACGGTGCGGCAGGTATCGCCGTGGGGCTGGCCACCAATATCCCGCCCCACAATCTGTCCGAGGTCATCGCAGGCTGTCTGGCGCTGATCGACAATCCCGACATCGACATTCCCGGCCTGATGCAGCACATCCCCGGTCCCGACTTTCCCACCGCCGCCATCATCAACGGTGCGCGGGGTATCCATGAGGCCTACCACAGCGGCCGCGGCCGCATTTACGTGCGCGCCCGCACCGAAATCGAGACCGATGCCAAGGGCAAGGAATACATCATCGTCACCGAGCTGCCCTACCAGGTGAACAAGGCGAACCTACTGGAAAAAATCGCCGAGCTGGTGAAGGAAAAACGCATCGAAGGCATCAATGAGCTGCGCGACGAATCAGACAAGGACGGCATGCGTATGGTTATCGGCCTGCGGCGGGGTGAAGTGGCCGAAGTGGTGCTGAACAATCTTTATCAGCATACCCAGCTCCAAAGCGTGTTCGGCATCAACATGGTGGCCCTGGTGGACCGCCAGCCGCGTCTGCTCAATCTCAAGCAGGTGCTGGAATGCTTCATCCGCCACCGCCGCGAAGTGGTGACCCGCCGCACCGTCTACGAGCTGCGCAAAGCCCGCGAACGGGGGCACGTGTTGGAAGGTCTGGCCATCGCCCTGGCCAATATTGACCCCATCATCGCCCTGATCAAAGCCGCGCCCGGCCCGGCCGAGGCGAAAGCGGGCTTGGTGGCTCGACCCTGGCCCCCCGGCGTGGTGACGGACATGCTGGCCCGGGCCGGCGCTGAGGCCTCGCGGCCCGACGGCCTGGCGCCGGAGTACGGAATGAGCGAGGCGGGCTACCGTTTGTCGGAAGCCCAGGCGCAAGCCATTCTGGACTTGCGCCTGCATCGCCTGACCGGGTTGGAGCAGGAGAAGATCCTGAATGAATATAAAGATATATTGGATAAAATTCAGGACTTGCTGGAAATCTTGAGCGACCCAGACCGGTTGATGCAGGTCATCCGCGACGAACTGCATGCCATCAGGGAACAGTACGGCGATGAACGCCGCACGGAGATTCGCACCACCCATCAGGATCTCAGCATCGAGGATTTGATTCCCGAGGAAGACGTGGTGGTGACCCTGTCCCACGGTGGTTACGCCAAGGCCCAGCCGATTTCTGAATACCGCACCCAGCGGCGCGGCGGCAAGGGCAAGGCGGCCACGGCCATGAAGGAAGAAGACTTCGTCGACACTCTCATTGTCGCCAGCACCCACGCCACCATTTTGTGCTTTTCCAACCGCGGCAAGGTGTACTGGAAGAAGGTCTACGAACTGCCGTTGGCGGGACGCGGCGCGCGGGGCAAGCCCATTGTCAATCTGCTGCCTTTGGAAGAGGGTGAGCGCATCACCGCCGTACTGCCCATCAGGGAATACGGGCAAGACAAATTCGTGTTCATGGCCACCGCCACGGGCACGGTGAAAAAAACGCCGCTGCCGGATTTTTCGCGCCCCCGCAGCAGCGGCATCATTGCCATTGAACTGGTGGAAGACGATTACCTGGTCAGTGCCAAACTCACCGACGGCCAGCAGGACGTGCTGCTGTTCACCAGCGCGGGCAAAGCGGTGCGCTTCAAAGAAGAAAACGTGCGCGCCATGGGTCGCACCGCCCGGGGCGTGCGGGGAATCCGGCTGGAGGCGGGTCAGAACGTAATCGCCCTGATTATCGCCAATGAAGCTGACACGGTGCTGACCGCCACCGAGCACGGCTATGGCAAACGCACGCCCTTGAACGAATTTCCCGTGCATGGCCGCGGTGGCCAGGGTGTCATTGCCATCCAGACCACCGAACGCAACGGCAAGGTGGTCAGCGCCCTGCGGGTGGCGGATGACAACGAAGTCATGCTGATCACCGACCGGGGCACCCTGGTGCGCACCGCCGTGAGGGATATTTCCATCATGGGGCGCAACACCCAGGGGGTGCGGCTCATCAGTTTGGATGACGGTGAGGTGCTGGTGGGGGTGGCGCGCATCGAGGAGCCGGGCGAGGAAGAGAACGAACCGGACGGCGAAACGGGCGATACATAAGTCACCGGACAATGTGACCTGGGCTTGTGCCCAATGACAGGCAACCCCCCTCGCTTCCCCTTTCGGTCACAAAGGGGAAAGTCCCCCGTCAAGGGAAAGAATTTATTAGCAAGTCGAGGCAAGATCACCATGTCACGAGTATTTAATTTCAGCGCCGGTCCAGCGGTGCTGCCGGAAGAAGTGCTTCAGCAAGCGCAACAAGAACTGTTGGATTGGCACGGTTCCGGCATGTCGGTGATGGAAATGAGTCACCGCAGCAAGGCCTTCGTCAGTATTGCGGAGCAGGCCGAGGCGGATTTGCGCGAATTGCTGGCGGTGCCTGAGCACTACAAGGTATTGTTCCTGCAAGGCGGCGCCAGCAGCCAGTTCGCCATGGTGCCTTTGAACGTGTTGCGTGGCAGGGAAAGGGCGGATTACATCAACACCGGTGCCTGGTCGAAAAAGGCCATCGCCGAAGCTCGCCGCTATTGTACGGTGAACGTGGCGGCCAGCGGCGAGCGCGGCAACTTCACCGGAATTCCCCCGCAAGAGGAATGGCGGCTCGACCCGCAGGCGGCTTATGTGCACTACACGCCCAATGAAACCATCGGCGGGGTGGAGTTCCACTGGGTGCCCGAAACCGGTGATGTCCCCCTGGTGGCCGACATGTCGTCTACCATTTTGTCGCGCCCCATTGATGTGTCCCGTTACGGTGTGATTTACGCCGGCGCCCAGAAAAACATCGGTCCTGCGGGCCTGACCATTGTCATCGTCCGCGACGATCTCCTCGGCGCGGCGGCGCCCGCCACACCCAGTATGTTTGACTATAAAACCCAGGCCGATGCAGGCTCCATGTACAACACCCCACCCACCTATGCCTGGTACGTCGCCGGCCTGGTGTTTCAGTGGTTGAAACGTCAAGGCGGTTTGAGCGCCATGGGGCAGATCAACCAACGCAAGGCCGGGAAACTCTATGAGGCCATCGACGCGTCCGGGTTCTACAGCAACCCGGTGGAACCCGACTGCCGCTCCTGGATGAACGTGCCCTTCACCCTGCTGGACGCCGGACTGGACGCCGTGTTTCTCAAAGAAGCCGCGGAGTGCGGCCTGAAAACCCTCAAGGGCCACCGATCCGTGGGCGGCATGCGGGCCAGCATTTACAACGCCATGCCGGAGGAGGGCGTGGACGCCCTGGTCGAATTCATGGCGGAATTCGAGCGCCGTCACGGTTAAAGGGAAGGCACTGACATGTTCAAGATACTCACGTTGAACAACATCTCCGTGGCGGGCCTGGAGCGCTTGCCGCGGGAGAGCTACGAAGTCGCTTCAGAAATCCAACATCCGGACGCCATTTTGCTGCGTTCTTTCAAAATGCACGACATGGCCCTGCCCGACAGCCTCAAAGCCGTGGGCCGTGCCGGCGCCGGGGTGAACAATATTCCGGTGGCGGACTGCACCGCGCGCGGCATAGCCGTGTTCAACACCCCCGGCGCCAACGCCAATGCTGTGAAAGAGCTGGTGCTGGCCGGCATGTTGCTGGCCGCCCGCAACATCTGCCAGGCCTGGGACTTCGCCCGCGGGCTGGAAGGCGATGACGAAACTTTGAACAAACAGGTGGAAGCCGGCAAGAAAAAATTCGTCGGCTTCGAACTGCCAGGCCGGACACTGGGTGTGATCGGCTTGGGTGCCATCGGGGTCAAAGTGGCCAATGCCGCGTCCCGCTTGGGTATGAAGGTCATTGGCTACGATCCCCAGATCACCGTGCAAAGTGCCTGGCGCCTGTCCGCCGAGGTGCAGCAGGCCCGCAGTGTGGATGACCTGTTGGCCGAGTCCGATTTCGTTTCTTTTCATGTGCCCCTGGTGGAAGGCACCCGTCACATGATCAACAAAGCACGCATCGGCCTGATGAAGGACAAGGCGGTGGTCCTCAACTTCGCCCGCCAGGGGATCGTGGAGGACCGGGCGGTGTTGGACGCCCTGGCGGGCGGCAAGTTGTACGCCTACGTCTGCGATTTTCCCAACAATCAACTGAAAAACCACCCGCGAGTGATTGCGCTCCCGCACGTGGGGGCGTCCACCAGGGAAGCGGAAGACAACTGTGCGGTGATGGTGGCCGGACAGGTGCGGGATTATCTGGAAAACGGCAATGTTCACAACTCGGTGAATTTCCCCGAAGTGATCATGCCCCGCAGCGAGGGCGGTTTCCGCGTGGCCATCGCCAATGCCAACGTGCCCAATATGGTGGGACAAATCTCCACCGCCCTGGCCGATGCCGGCTTGAACATTCTGGACATGCTGAACAAATCCCGCGGCAACGTGGCCTACACCTTGATTGATGTGGACCGCCCCTTGCCTGATGAGGTGACCGGCCGTATTGCCGCCATTGAAGGCGTGCTGTCAGTGCGCCGCCTGTAGACCGACCGGGTTTCCCATGAAGGAACAAGAACGACTGGCAGTCTTGCGCGAGCGCATCGACGAGCTGGACCTGCAAATACAAAACCTGATCTGCGAGCGGGCACGCTGCGCCCAGGGTATCGCCCGTTTCAAGCAAAGTGAGCAGGGTGACGGGCAGGACAGCTTCTACCGGCCGGAGCGCGAGGCCCAGGTGTTGCGCCGCCTGCGTGAGCGCAATCCGGGACCGTTGAGCGATGACGAAATGGTGCGGCTGTTTCGCGAAATCATGTCCGCCTGTCTGGCGCTGGAGCAACCCCTGCGCGTTGCCTATCTCGGCCCGGAGGGCACCTTTACCCAGGCGGCGGCGCTGAAGCACTTTGGTCACTCGGTCGCCACAGTGGCACAGCAGACCATAGACGAAGTCTTCCGTGACGTGGAAGCAGGCGCCAGTCATTACGGTGTGGTGCCGGTGGAGAACTCCACGGAAGGTGTGGTCACTCACACCTTGGACATGTTTCTCAATTCCCCCCTGAAAATCGTGGGCGAGGTGCAATTGCGCATTCACCATAGCCTGCTCAGCAAGGCCGCGGGGCTTGCCGCCGTCAAACGGGTCTATTCTCACCAGCAGTCCCTGGCACAATGTCGCGAGTGGTTGAACAGCCACCTGGCAAATGTGGAACGCGTGCCGGTCAACTCCAATGGGGAAGCCGCGCGGCGCGCGGCAGAGGAAGAAAACGCGGCGGCCATAGCAGGGGAACAGGCGGCCGGTCTTTATGGATTGCAGGTCTTGGCCCCGAATATCGAGGACGAGCCGGAGAACACCACCCGTTTTCTGGTCATCGGGCGGGAAAATGTGCCCCCCAGCGGTGACGATAAAACGGCTTTGTTGCTGGCCGCGCCGAATCGGCCCGGTGCACTTTACGAACTTCTGGCACCGCTGGCGAAACACGGCATTTCCATGACCCGCATCGAATCCCGTCCGTCCCGGCGCGGGGTGTGGGAATACGTTTTTTTCGTGGACCTGCTGGGACATCAGATTGACCCCGTTGTCGCCAGGGCCTTGCAGCAGCTGCGCGAGGATTCGGCTATGTTGAGAGTGCTGGGTTCGTTTCCCCGATCCTCCTTGTGAGTGTGAGGGCGTGACGGGGCGGTGGGGCCGTGATCATCCGGGTGCGTTTGATTCGCCAGATGGCGGGCGGATTTCGCAGGTGACCATCAAACAGCTCAGGACGAGCTGTTTGATTGCCGGGTTGATATTAACCCGGCAATTAGGATTGTCGGGTTAATAGCGCGGCACAGGGATGTGCCGCCATTGGCGCAAGTCAATGCGAGCCCGCGAAATACCAGCCATTTCGCACAATGGCGCCCGTATTTCGCGGGCGGCAAT
>DRLM01000070.1 GCA_011375345.1 Gammaproteobacteria bacterium | reverse complement strand
TGTTTGGGCGGGAGCATTCGGGGCTCACCAATGAGGAAATGGATCGCTGCAATTGTTTGTTGCACATTCCCGCCAATCCCGTCTACCCGTCGCTGAACCTGGGGGCGGCGGTGCAGGTGGTTACGTATGAGACAATGATGGCGGCCCGGGGCGGCGCAGCCGCACCCGCTGCTGCGCGCGGGCTGGCCACGGCGGAGCAGGTGGAAGGCTTTTACCGCCATTTGGAACAGGCGCTGATGGATGTGGAATTTCTCGATCCCGCACAACCCAGGCTGCTAATGCGGCGGCTCAGGCGTTTGTTCAGCCGGGCACAACTGGAGGAGCGGGAAGTGAACATTCTGCGAGGCATACTGACGGCGGCGCAGCGGGCGGCGGGGCGTTGACGGTTTGGACCATTCACCCAGCGCTTCGGATGGGCCCCTCACCCCAATCCCCTCCCGGGGGCAGTGGCATTTCCGGCCATGGCCTGTTCGCCGTGCCTTTTGTGGCGGCTGTGAATAGCAGCCCCGAACAACAGACCTGACACTTATGTTTGAACGCTTGCGCGAAGATGTGAATTGTGTGTTCGGCCGCGACCCGGCGGCGCGGACCACGTTTGAGGTGCTGACCACCTATCCCGGTGTGCACGCGGTGTTGTTTTACCGCCTGTGTCACCGCCTGTGGACCCTGGGTTTGAAATGGCCGGCGCGGGCGGTGTCTGCCCTGGTCCGCTGGATCACGGGCATTGAGATTCACCCCGGCGCCACCATCGGCCGGCGGTTTTTTATCGATCACGGGATGGGGGTGGTGATCGGGGAGACCGCCGAAATCGGCGACGATTGCACGCTCTACCACGGCGTGACCCTGGGTGGCACCAGTTGGGACAAGGGCAAGCGCCATCCCACCTTGATGAACGATGTGGTGGTGGGGGCCGGTGCGAAAGTGCTGGGACCGGTCACCGTCGGCGAAGGGGCGCGGGTGGGTTCCAATGCCGTGGTGGTGAAAGACGTGCCGCCGGGGGCCACGGTGGTGGGCATTCCCGGCCGGGTGGTGCAGCGCCGCGAGCCGGTCAGCGAGGATCAGAAACGGCGCCACGCATTTGCCAGGAAAATCGGTTTTGATGCCTACGGCGCCACCCGCGACATGCCCGATCCTGTGGCCAATGCCCTGGATTGCATGCTGGACCATGTGCACGCCATGGACCGGAAGCTGGACATCGTGTGCGAGGCGCTCAGGAAGTCCGGCGCCAGGTTCGAGGATGTGCCGCTGCCGGATCTGGGGCCCTGCGAGCTGAATAAAACAGAAGCCCCGGCAGAGACCGCGGAAACAAATGAGCGCAAAGACGCCGAAATAAGTTGACGCACCGGGTCAAGTTAGCCACAATTACCTTAATAGGGGTGGGGCATTAGGGTAACAGGGCAAGGGGGTACACCATCATGAGGTTGACGACCAAAGGACGCTACGCCGTGACGGCGATGTTGGATCTGGCGCTGCATGCCAATGAGAAGCCGGTGCCGTTGGCGGAAATTTCCCAGCGTCAGGGTATTTCTTTATCTTATCTGGAACAGCTTTTTTCAAGGCTGCGCAAGCGGGAGCTGGTGGTCAGCGCGCGCGGACCGGGCGGGGGTTACCGTTTGAGCCGCGAGCCCGGCACCATCGCCATCGTCGATATCCTGAGCGCCATTGATGAAAACATTGACGCCACCCGCTGTGGCGGCGAGGGCAACTGCCAGGAAGGCGAGCCCTGTCTGACCCACGAGCTGTGGTGCGAACTCAGCAAGCAGATTTACAATTTTCTAAATGGCATCACCATCGGCGATCTGGTGCAGCGGGGCTCCATCAAGGAAATTGCGGCGCGGCAGGATCACGTGTCTGTGATTCAGCCCATGAGCGTGGTGTAGCGTCTGACAGGCTGTTTTCCGACAGTCTGGGAGGCTGGACAGGCGGTCCGCCTTTTCTGTTTTGTTCCGCAATATTTTTCTGCATGACCCCATGGGGGGTGGCATTGTAAACTGTAGTGGTGAACCCGGTTTATCTCGATTGCAACGCCACCACGCCCGTGGATGAGCGCGTGCAGGAGGCCATGGCGCCTTTTTGGCGCCGCCGGTTCGCCAATCCTTCCAGTGTTCACAAAGCCGGGCGGGAGGCCCGCGCCGCCCTCGAACTGGCTCGGGAACAGGTGGCCGCCTTGGTGGGGGCGCATCCTTCTCAGGTGATCTTTACCAGCGGCGGGACGGAAGCCAACAACCTGGCCTTGTTTGGCACGGCCGGTTTGCGGCGCGCCGGCCGTGTGCTGGTGAGCGCTGTGGAGCATCCTTCCGTTTTGGAGCCGGCCGCCGCCCTGGCGCGGCGGGGCGGTGAGTGCGGGCGGGTGCCGGTGGACCCTGAGGGCCGCGTCACCCTGTCCGCCCTGGAACAGGCATGGAACGGCGGCGTGGGCCTGGTGTCCGTCATGTGGGCCAACAACGAGACCGGCGTGATCCAGGATGTCACCACTCTTGCCGCCCGGGTGCGGGGCCGGGGTGCGTTGTTCCATACCGACGCGGTGCAGGCTGCCGGCAAGCTGGCCCTGGATTTTCCCGCTTCCGGGGTTCATTTGATGAGCCTTTCGTCCCACAAGATCTACGGCCCCAAGGGCGCCGGGGCGTTGATCGTGGACAGGGCGTTGGAGCTGGAGCCCCTGTTATACGGCGGCGGCCAGGAACAGGGGCGGCGCAGCGGCACGGAGAATGTGGCCGCCATCGTCGGTTTTGGCGCCGCCGCGGCGCTGGCGGCAGGGGAGCTGGACCGCCGCCGGCGCCATGTCCGGCGCCTGCGGGAGCAACTGGAACGCACGCTGTCAGAGCGGTTGCCGCAGGTCGTGATTTTTGGGTCGCAGGCGCCGCGCCTGCCCAACACCACCATGCTGGCCCTGCCCGGTGTGGACGGAGAAACTCTGCTCATGCACCTGGACGAGGCGGGTTTCGCCGTGGCCAGCGGTTCGGCCTGCGCTTCGGCGGACCCGGCGCCCAGCCACGTGCTCAGGGCCATGGGGGTGGAAGAGTCGCTGGCGCGGGGTGCCATACGGGTCAGCCTGGGCCAGCAGCACGGGGCTGAAGATGTGGAGGCATTGGTGGCGGCCCTGGTACGGGTCCGGCGGGTTTTGGGCGCATTGGCGGCAGAGAACTGGCAGTAAGACTTTTGAGGTGAGAGATGAAGATCAGCATGACCCCCGCCGCAGCGGAACATGTAAAAAAACAACTGGCCAAACAGGACGGCGCCCTGGGACTCAGGGTGGGCGTGAAGAAGTCCGGCTGCTCGGGATACGCTTACGTGCTCGATTACGCCAAGACCCTGGGTGAGGGGGATGAATTGATCGAGCAGCACGGCGTCAAACTGATCGTTGACAAGTCGAGCCTGGAATACCTGGACGGCACCCAGCTGGACTACGTGCGGGAAGGGTTGAACTCGTATTTCAAATTCAACAATCCCAATGCCACGGACACCTGCGGTTGCGGTGAAAGCTTCAGCGTGCAATAAAAGCGTTTTCCCCGCCGCGCCAATTGCGACGGGCCAGGCGAAACGGTACACTACGCCCCACTATACAAACCCGCCATTTTGAGCGGGTTTTTCTTGAATGAGTCTGTGCCGCTCGGCGAGACGACTGTCATCGGAAACTGATGAGAACACCCGGGGCGGTGGCCGCGACCTGTATTGTGTTCCACACTCATGAGTGACCGGTCTTTTTCGCACCGGCATGGCGCCCGTCACAAGCCGGCCGGAGCCTGGGCGTGAAACAGGCAGAGCAGCAGTTTTGGTGTGTTTTGATTGGAGTGAATCGACAATGGCGATTGAGCGTACCTTGTCCATCGTGAAACCCGATGCCGTGGCGAAAAACGTGATCGGCAAGATCTACGAGCGTTTTGAAAGCGCCGGCCTGAAAATCATCGCCGCCAGGATGTTGCATCTGAGCCGTGAGCAGGCCGAGGGGTTTTATGCTGTGCACAAGGAACGGCCTTTCTTCAACGATCTGGTGGCATTTATGACATCCGGTCCCGTGATGGTGCAGGTGCTGGAAGGCGAGGACGCCATTGCCCGGCATCGCGATATCATGGGTGCCACCAATCCGGCGGACGCGGCGCCGGGCACCCTTCGCGCCGATTTCGCCTCCAGCATCGAGGAAAATGCCGTGCACGGTTCCGATGGTCCCGACACGGCCTCGCAGGAAGTGGCCTACTTTTTCGCCGATATCGAGCTCTGCCCGCGCACGCGGTAGCCGCCTTTGACCGAGACCGCCGCCAAGATCAAGCTGCTGGACCTCGACATGGAGGCGCTGGGGGCGCTTTTTGCTGAATGGGGGGAGAAACCCTTTCGCGCCACCCAGGTCTTGCAGTGGGTGCATCAACGCGGCGTTGATGATTTCGCCGCCATGACCAACCTCAGCAAGGCCCTGCGCGCCCGGCTCAAGGCCGGGATGGTGGTGCGCGTACCCGAATGCGTGTGGGAACAGGTCTCCACCGACGGCACCCGCAAATGGCTGCTCAGGCTGGAGGATGGCAATTGCATCGAGACCGTGTTTATCCCCGAAGACAGCCGCGGCACCCTGTGTGTGTCCTCCCAGGTGGGTTGCGCCCTGAATTGCAGTTTTTGCTCCACGGCCCGGCAGGGGTACAACCGCAACCTCACCACCGGGGAAATTATCGGCCAGTTGCTGGTGGCCTGCCGGGCCCTGGGTGATCATCCCAGGGGCGGGCGCAAAATCAGCAATGTGGTGCTCATGGGCATGGGCGAGCCTCTGTTGAACTTCGACCAGGTGGTGCCCGCCCTCAAACTCATGACCAACGATTTCACTTACGGCCTGTCCAAGCGCCGCGTGACCTTAAGCACTGCCGGCCTGGTGCCCGCGCTGGCGCCCTTGCGGGAGGCCTGCCATGTGAGCCTGGCCGTCTCGCTGCACGCGCCGGACGATGCCTTGCGCAATGAACTGGTCCCCCTCAACATCAAATACCCTATCGCCGAGCTGCTGGACGCCTGCAAGCGCTACCTGGCCGGCGCACCCCACCGGAAAATCACTTTCGAATATGTGATGCTGGACGGCGTCAACGACAGTCCCGCCCAGGCCCGTGCCCTGGCAAAACTGCTGGAGGGCGTGCCGGCGAAAGTGAATCTCATCCCTTTTAATTCTTTTCCCGGCAGCGGCTACCGCAGTTCATCGCCGGAGCAGGTGGACGTTTTTCGCCAGATCCTCAGCCGGGCGGGTCTGGTGACGGTGACCCGCAGGACCCGCGGCGGCGACATCGACGCCGCCTGCGGCCAACTGGTGGGAAAAGTGGTGGACCGCACCCGGCGCTCCGCCCGTTACCTCAACGCCTCGTGATGAGCGCCCCCGACAAGTGCCGGCGCGGTGTGTTCATGTTCTTTGTGGTGGCCGTGCTGGTGGCGTGTTCCGGCACCGGCCGCAGTGTGCGCGATCCCGTCAAAGCCGCTGAGGCCAATGCAGAACTGGGCCTGGCCTATATGCAGCAAGGCCGTTTGGAACTGGCCATGGACAAGTTGCAAAGCGCTCTTGAACTGGACTCCGGGCTGCCCCAGGCCCACCATTACATTGCCGAGCTGTATCAGCGGACGGGTGATGAGAAACTCGCGGACAAGCACTACCGCAAAGCGTTGACATTGGCGCCGGAAGAGCCCATGTTGCACAACAACTATGGGGTGTTCCTCTGTCGCCAGCGCCGTTACCGGGAGGCGGAAGATCATTTCCTCGAAGCCGCCGGCCAGGTGTTTTACCGGTCGCCGGAGGTGGCATACAAAAACGCCGGCGCCTGTGCTTACCACGCGGGTGATCCCGACAAGGCCGAACAGTACTACCGCAAGGCCTTGCAGCTCAAACCGCGCCTGGCCGCCGCCCTGATCGGCATGGCTGAACTCAAGGAAAACCAGGGCGCACACCTTTCCGCCCGTGCTTTTTTGCAACGCTACGAGGAGGTGGCGCGGGTCACGCCCCGGAGCCTGTGGCTGGGGGTCAAGGTGGAGCGCGCGCTGGGTGACGACAAGGCCGCCGCCGCTTATGCCGCCAAGCTGAGACGCCGTTTCCCCGCTGCCGCCGAGACCGCCCGACTGGAGAAGCTGGAATCGCCATGACCGATATGTCCACCGAACACACCGTGGAAGTGGATCACCGGGATCAGCCTGGTCCGGGCGAGAGCCTGCGCCGTGCCCGCGAGGCCCGCAAGCTCACCCTGGAGACCGTCGCCCGCCAGCTGCGCCTGGATGTCGTCCGCATCGCCGCCCTGGAGGCGGAAGATTTCTCCGCCCTGCCGGCACCCATTTTTGTCACCGGCTACGTGCGTTCCTACGCCAGGCTGCTGGGCCTGCGGGAAGAGCCGCTGGTGGCCGCTTTCAATGAGCGGGTGCCGCGGGAGGGGCCGCCTATCGCCCCTGTGGCGCAGCCGCGCATGTCCAGCAACGGCCATTCTTCCCCCACCCTGAAGTGGGGCGCGCTGATGGGGGGGGGTGTCATTGCTGTGGCGCTGGTACTGTACTGGACCGCTCCGCCGGAAGTCAGTGACGAGCCCGGGACGTTCGCGCCGCAGGCGGTGGATTCAGCGAAAGGGGGCCCTCCCGCTTTGATCCTGCCCGAGTTGGCCGCGCCGGCGCCGGCGCCAGGCCAGATCCAGGATGCGCCGGCGCCCGGGCTTGACCGTGGCGTGGAAGAATCCGCGGCCGTGGAGCGCGTCCGCGTTGCCGGGGCCGCTCCGCCCGCGACGGTGGAGGTGGAAAACCCCGCCCCGGCCGAGTCTCCCCCGGTTCCCGCTGCGCCTCCCGCCGCGGCGGCCTCACTGGTATTTACCGTCAGTGCGCCGTCCTGGTCGGAGGTCAAGGATGCGCACGGGAAGCGGCTTTTGTTCGACATGTTGAAAGCCGGAGAGCGGCGCGAGCTGCGGGGCGTGCCGCCCTTCCAGGTCTTGCTGGGATTTGCCCCCGGCGTGACGGTGGAATATGAGGGCCAGCCCTTTGATACCAAGCCCTACACCCGGCGCGACGTGGCCCGCTTCCGGGTGGGTGAGGCCTCCCCGGGGCAGTGAGTGATGCGCCGGCGGGCCGGTAAAACCAACGTCCAGTAGCATTCATGAGCAAACGAGTACAAGCCCTGCGCGGCATGCACGATATCCTGCCGGAGCGTTGCCGCGTGTTCCAGCGCCTGGAAAGCACCTGCCGCGATCTGTTGAGCGCATACGGCTACGAAGAAATCCGCCTGCCCCTGGTGGAGAGCACCGAGCTGTTTCAGCGCACCATCGGCGAGGTTACCGACATCGTCGAAAAAGAGATGTACACCTTCACCGACCGCAACGGTGACAGCCTCAGTCTGCGCCCGGAAGGCACGGCGGGCTGTGTGCGGGCGGGCATCGAGCACGGCTTGTTTCACACCCGCTTCCGCCGCCTGTGGTATGCCGGCCCCATGTTCCGCCACGAGCGGCCACAAAAGGGGCGCTACCGCCAGTTCTACCAGGTTGGTGTGGAAACCTTCGGCATGGCCGGGCCGGACATCGATGCCGAGCTGATTTGCCTCACCCGGCGTTTGTGGCAGGCACTGGGCCTGGAAAACCTGGTGCTGCAAATCAATTCACTGGGTTCCAGCGCCGCCCGGGCCGCCTACCGCGGGCGCCTGGTGGACTACTTTTCCGGGCACGCCGCCGAACTGGACGAGGACAGCCGCCGCCGGCTGCACAGCAACCCCTTGCGCATCCTGGACAGCAAGAACCCGGCCATGCAGCCACTCATCGCCGGAGCCCCCCTGTTGACGGAGGCGCTGGACGAGGAGTCCCGCCGGCATTTCGAGGCTTTGCGCCGCATCCTGGACGCTGCCGGGGTCCCCTATGTGGTGAACCCGCGCCTGGTTCGGGGCCTGGATTACTATTGCCGCACCGTGTTCGAATGGGTGTCGGACCGCTTGGGGGCCCAGGGGACTGTCTGTGCCGGCGGCCGGTACGATGGCCTGGTGGAGCAACTGGGCGGCCGCGCCACACCGGCTGCGGGCTTTGCCCTGGGGGTGGAGCGGTTGGCCGTACTGATGGAAGAGGCGGCCGGGGCACCGCCCTCGCGGGAGCTGGATTGCTATCTCATCGCCGCCGGCGCCGCCGCCCGGGCGCAAAGCATGGTGCTCGCGGAACGCTTGCGCAGCGCCTGCCCCGGCCTGCGCCTGGAAGTGGATTGCTCCGGCGGGGGCATCAAAGCGCAGTTCAAACGGGCCGACCGCAGCGGGGCGGCGCTGGCCCTGATCCTGGGCGAGGATGAGGTGATCAACGAACACCTGGGTGTCAAGCCATTGCGTCAGGATGTGCCGCAGCGTACCGTCCCCTGGGCGGAGTTTGTGGCACTGCTGGGCGCCGCGACCCGGGCGGGTGCGGTGGACACCGTGTTGAAGCGGCTATTTTAGGAGAAATCAAGTGGACGGCTACGCATCAGAAAAAGAGCAGCTTGAGGCGATCAAGAACTGGTTTAAGGCCAACGGCAAATCGCTGCTGACCGGGCTGTTGTTGGGTGCCGCCCTGTTGCTGGGAGGGCGCACGTGGTTGTCCTACCAGGACAGCCAGGCTGTGCGGGTGTCTGATCAATACCAGCAGATGCTGATGGAAGTGGAGCAGGGGGAGACGGAGGCCGCCATGGAGCGGGGCAGCCGCCTGGTGGAAGAACATGGTGACTCGCCCTATGCCACGCTCACCGCCCTGACGCTGGCCAGGCTGAAGCTGGACAGCGGTGACGGTGCCGGTGCCCGGCTCTATCTCCAGCGGGTGATGGACCGGGCCTTCGATGAGGGTTTGAAAAACCTGGCCCGGGTGCGCATGGCGCGGCTGGAGCTGGCCCAGGGTGACGCCCAGGCGGCGCTGGAGGCGGTGAAGACGGTTCAGAGCCCGGCCTTTCAAGGGGTGCTGGGCGAACTCAGGGGCGATATCTTTCTCGCCCTGTCCCGCAAGGATGAGGCCCGGGCGGCCTACGTGGCGGCCCTGGCAGTGGCAGAAGGCGGCATCGCCCGTACGCGTCTGGAGATGAAGCTGGACGAGTTGGGCAGCGCGGACGGCGCCTGATGCGTGCAGCTTTTGCCGCCATCCTGGGGGCCGTTCTGCTGGGCGCCTGCACGGTCCTGCCCGAGGATCAGCGTCCGGCGCCTCTGATTCCCCTGGACCACGCGCTGAAAATCCGCGCCGCCTGGTCGCACCGCCTGGGTGACTGGCTCAGCCCGCCCATGGGCCGTCTGGCCCCCGTGGTCATGGAAGGCCGGCTGTACCTGGTGGACGGTCACGACCGCCTGCGGGTGTTTGATGCGGCAAACGGCCGTCCGTTGTGGGAACGTCCCCTGGGCGGGCGTGCCAGCAGCGCCCTGGGCGCGGGCCGGGGAAAACTGCTGTTGGGGATGCGGGATGCCGAAGTGTGGGCCCTGGATGCCGGGAAGGGGACGGTGTTGTGGCGGCAGACCGTCTCCAGCGAAGTACTGGTGCCGCCGGTGGCCTACCAGGGGTCGGTGCTGGTGCGCACGGGGGATGAGAAAGTCACCGTCCTGAGTGCCGAAGACGGCGGCCGCCGCTGGACCTACGAGCAAAGCGTGCCGGCCTTGACCCTGCGCGGCACCAGTGCCCCGGTGGCGGTGGACGAGGCCGTCTACGCCGGTTTCGCCAACGGCAAGCTGGCGGCCCTGGATATACGCGGCGGCCAGATCATCTGGCAGGTCGCCATTGCCGCCCCCCGCGGCCGCTCCGAGCTGGAGCGCATGGTGGACGTGGACGGCGATCCCCTGATCGTGGGACCGGTGCTCTACACCCTGGCCTATCAGGGCCGTGCGGTGGCCCTGTCGCGCACCACCGGGAAGGTGCTCTGGTCGCGGGAGTTGTCCGCCGTGCACGGGCCGGTGGCCGATGATGATTTGCTGTACATCGCCGATGCCGGGGGGGTGGTCTGGGCCCTGGACCGGCTGAGCGGCGCGCCGGTGTGGAAGCAGGAGGGCCTGCGCCATCGCGCCCTGTCCAAACCTGCCCTGTTCGGGGATTACCTGGTGGTGGCCGACTTCGCCGGTTATCTTCACTGGCTGTCGCGCCGCGACGGCACCGTGCGGGGCCGCTATCGCATGGACGATGCCGGCGTGGTGGCCGCCCTCACCCCTGTGGGCGAGCGCTTGTACGTGGTGGGGGCCAGCGGGGTGATCGAGGCGCTCAAACCACCGCAGCCATGAAGCCCGTCATCGCGCTGGTGGGCCGGCCCAATGTGGGCAAGTCCACCCTGTTCAATTGTCTCACCCGTTCCCGCACCGCCCTGGTGGCGGACCGGCCCGGCCTCACCCGCGACCGCATCTACGGCGGGGGGAAGGTGGGGGGCCGGTCCTATATCGTGGTGGACACCGGCGGGCTCAGCGGCGCTGAAGCCGGCATCGACGGCCTGATGGCGGCGCAGTCGCGCCAGGCCATGGCCGAGGCGGACGTGATTCTGTTTCTGGTGGACGGCGCCGCCGGTCTTACCGCTGCTGACGAGCTGATTGCCGATACCCTGCGTCGTCTGGGCAAACCCGTGTTCGTGGTGGTCAACAAAACCGAGGGACAAGCCCCCCAACTGGTTGTGGCGGAGTTTCAGGCCCTGGGCCTGGGCGCGCCCGCCGCCATCGCCGCTGCCCACAACCGCGGCGTGGCCCCCCTCATGGAACGGGTGCTGGCCACCTTGCCGGCGGCACCAGAGGATGAGGACGAGGCAGACAGCGGCATCCGCGTGGCCGTGGCGGGCCGGCCCAATGTGGGCAAGTCCACCCTGGTCAACCGCCTGCTGGGGGAAGAGCGGGTGGTGGTCTGCGATGAGGCCGGCACCACCCGGGACAGCATTCATGTTCCCTTCGACAAGGACGGCCGGCGCTATACCCTGATCGACACCGCCGGCGTGCGGCGCCGCGCCCGGGTCGCCGATGCCATAGAGAAATTCAGCGTCATCAAGACGCTGCAGGCCCTGGAGGCGGCCCATGTGGTGGTGTTGGTGCTGGACGCCCGGGCCGGCCTGGCCACCCAGGATCTCACCCTGGCCGGGATGATCGTGGACAGCGGCCGGGCCCTGGTCATCGCCATCAACAAATGGGACGGCCTCTCACCGCGACAGCGGCAGCAGGTGAAAGACGATATCGACCGCCGCCTGCCTTTTTTGGATTTTGCCACCCGCTACACCATTTCCGCGCTCCACGGCACCGGGGTGGGCGAGCTGTTCGATTCCGTGGCGCGGGCTTACGACGCCGCCATGCGGCAATTTCCCACGCCCCGGCTCACCCGACTGCTGGAAGACGCCGTGGCTCACAATCCTCCACCGCTGGCGCGGGGTCACCGGGTGAAGCTGCGCTATGCCCACCAGGGCGGCCGCAACCCGCCCCTCATCGTCATTCACGGCACCCGGACCGCGGCCCTGCCGGCCGCCTACCGCCGTTATCTGGCCAACGTCTTCCGCACCCATTTACAGCTCATGGGCACCCCGGTGCGGCTGGAATTCAAAACCGGCGCCAATCCTTACGCCGGGCGCAGGAACAAGCTCACCCCGCGCCAGGAAAACAAGCGCCGCCGCCAGCGCCGCTATCTGCGCAAGCAGGCCCGCTGAGGGTGGTGTCCCCTCTGCTGAGGCGGCGTGATGGGGTATTATTCCCGCCTTCGTTTGCCAGACAGCCGGATTGACATCATGAACATCACCCGCTTCATCGTGTTCGCATTCCTCACCGTCGCCAGCGGCACCGTCCCGGCCCGGGTCTGGCAAGCCACCGAACCTCTGCTCACCGCCCGCGGCGGTGCCGGCGTGATCCAGGTGGATGGCCGGCTCTATGCCATCGGCGGGGTGGACGGCCTGCGTTTCATCAACAGCGCTGAATTTACCACCATCCGGTCCGATGGCAGCTTGGCGCCCTGGCAGAAGATCAGCGCTTTGAACGAGGAACGGGGCTTTTTCGGTGTGGCGGCGCACGGTGGGTTCATCTACGCGGTGGGCGGGGGCAACGGCCCCGGTGGCCACCATCTGCTGCGCACCGTGGAGCGGGCCGCCATTTTGGCGGACGGCCGGCTGGGGCCCTGGCAGCGGGAAAACGCCCAGCTCAATTTGCCGCGCCGCTGTGCCAAGGTGACCGTGATCGGCGATTATCTCTATGCCTTCGGCGGCTTCGGCGGCACCCTGCTGGACAGCATCGAGCGGGCGCCCCTCCGGGCGGACGGCAGCCTGGGGGCCTGGGAACTCTTGTCCCGGCGCTTCACCCTTCCCCGCTACATTCACGCCATGGCGCAAACGGACAAGGCGTTGTACGCCCTGGGGGGGCACGCCGAGCAGGGTGGCACTGGCAAGGCCGAGGTGGAATATGCGCTGTTTGACGGAACAGGGGAGATCGGCCCGTGGCAGGCCGCGCCTGTCATGAAGCAGGGCCGCTACGGCCTCGCCGCCCTGGCCCACGGGGACTATGTCTACGCCTTCGGCGGGCTCAGCGGCGCCACCTTTTACGACGCGGTGGAACGCAGCCGGATCGGCGCCGATGGTGCTCTGTCCTCCTGGGAGAGCGCGGCGCCCCTGCCCGCCCCCTTTGCCGACATCGGCGTGGCCGGTTACCAAGACTGGGTGTACGTGGTGGGCGGCACCAATCGGGAAGGCTATTTCGACAGCGTGTTCGTTGCCCGACTGAACGCGCAGGGCGACTTTGTGGATCTCCCCGCGCCGGCCGCCGCCCGGGCGCCCGCGCCCGCCAAGCCGGTGTTGATGCCTAACAGCGGGGTGGTGGTGAAAATCATCGATGGTGGCGCCTACAGCTATGTGGAGATCGACACCGGCGCCGGCCACGAATGGCTGGCCGCGGCGCGCAGTGAACTCAAAGCGGGCGACCGGGTGCACTACAGCCCCGGCATATTCATGGAAAACTTCTACAGCAAAACCTTGCGGCGCCGCTTCGGGCTGATCCGCTTTGTCGGCAAGCTGGAGAAGCTGCCTTGACAGCAGCGATGCGGCGGCTCAGTCGCGCAAATTGACGAATTGCAGCGGCAGGCCCAGCCTGGCCTCCCGCAGCAGGGCCATGACCGCCTGCAGGTCGTTCTTTTTCTTGCCGCTCACCCGCACCTTGTCGCCCTGAATTGCGGTCTGCACCTTCAGCCTGGTGTCTTTGATGCGTTTGACAATGTCCTTGCCCAGGGCGCTGTCCAGACCCTGGCGTACAGTGAGTTTCTGCCGCGCTTCCTTAAACGCCAGTTCCGGGTCGTTGATCTCCAGGCTGGCGACATCGACGCCGCGCCGGGCCAGCTTGCTCTTGAGTATGTCCAGCATCTGATTGAGTTGAAAATCCACGTCGGCATACAGCGTGATTTCGCCGTCACTGTGTTCAATCCGCGCGTTGCTGCCCTTGAAGTCGAAGCGGGTGCCGATCTCGCGGTTGGCCTGATCGACAGCGTTGCTCACTTCGTGCATGTCCACTTCCGAGACTACGTCGAACGACGGCATTGCGCTACTCCTGTGGGAATGGGCTGAAAGGTGGAAAATGAATGCCGCCCCCGACGATGCGGCCGGAGCGGGTGCACGGCTGCCGCGCTGTCGGGGCGGTGTATTGCCGGATTTTGAGAGCTATTCAGTGCGATTCGTGACTTCCACGAGATGATAGCCAAACTGGGTTTTCACCGGCCCCTGTACCGTACCGACTTCGGCGCTGAACACCACTTGGTCGAATTCCGGCACCATTTGTCCCGGCATGAATTCCCCCAGCTCACCGCCACGCTTGCCGGAAGGGCATTGGGAGTGCTGCTCTGCCAGCTCTGCGAAATCGGCGCCGGCTTCGATTTGTCCCTTGAGGTCTTCGCAGGCGTCTTCAGTGCTGACCAGGATGTGGCGTGCGGATGCTTTAACCATGACCAATATTTCCTTTTGGTTACAAAATGAGTGCAAGGTGGCTTGGCCACCCAAATACCAACCCGGCATTTGAAATTGCCGGGTGAATGTCGCGGGCGGCCGTCAAACGGTTCAGGACGGCCTGTTTGATGGCCGGGCCAATAGTAACAGCAAATCACGGCTTTCCGTTATGGCTGCTGTTCTGCCCTGCTCCGGGAGCCGTGCGCCGGGCCAGGAAAGAACCCATTGGGCGTCTGCCGGGTGGGGGCAAACTACCGGCCCAGGTCCGCCAGTGCTTCGGAGCCCAGAAACAACTTCGGATTTACCCGGGCGTTGTTCAGGCTCACGCTCCAGTGCAGATGCGGCCCAGTGACGCGGCCGGTGGCGCCCACCGCACCGATAACCTCCCCTTGTTTGACGCGCTGGCCTTGGGCCACGTCGGTACGGGACATATGGCAATACAGGGTCACCAGGCCCTGGCCGTGGTCGATGAGCACGGTGTTGCCGTTGAAAAAATAGTCCCCCACCGCCGTCACCACGCCGTCCGCCGGTGCCTTGATGGCGGCTCCCTCGGGGGCGGCGATGTCCAGGCCGCTGTGGGGTTTGCGGGGCTGGCCATTGAAAACGCGCCGCAGGCCGAAGGGGCTGCTCAAGGGGCCGGTGGTGGGCAGGATGAAGCGCAAGGGGACCTCTGCTTGGTTCCGCCAGGCCGCGAAGGCGGCATTCATTTCCTCCCGTTCCCGGACGATGCGGTCCAGGTCCCGCTGCAGGGGATTGACCTTGCGCTTGTTTTTGATGGTGAGGTGCTGGGTCTCGTAATGTTTGGGGCGCACCTGGAAGGGAATCCTGCGGGGAGGGTTGCGGCTCACGTCCAGATGATAATCGCCGGGTTTCAGGTTCAGGGGCAGGCCCACCACCGCCAGCCAGCGCTCCCCGTCCCGGACCACCATCACGCGCCGCTGGCGAAAGCGCACCCGGGGCGCCACTTCCCCGCCCCGCGCCACGGTCACCACTGCCACGCCGCCGGGTACGGCCTCCGGCCGTGGCAGATCCACCGCCGCGGCCGGGGCGGCAGCGAGCAGGAGCAGCCCCAGCCCCAGCCCCAGCCCCAATAACTGGCCCGGCGATGGCAACACGTGTTTCATGGTTTGCCTTTCTTTGCCGTCCTCGCCGGTACCGGCGCGGGACCCCGGCCCCGCGACGATGGTGCCGGCCTGCACAGTTTTTCCGGCGCGGCGGCGCCCGTCGGCACTGACTCGTCCACGGTGCAACGCAAATGCCCGCGCGCCAGCCGCGCCTCGATCTGTTCCCCGGGGCGCACCCCGGCCGCGCTGCGCACCACCTGGCCGTCCCGGGCCCGCATGACGATGGCGTAGCCCCGCTCCAGGGTGGCCAGGGGGCTGACAGCGTGGAGCGCCCGGCCCAGGCTGCCCAGGCGGCTTCGCTGCTGATCCAGCTTGCGGGTCATGGCGCGCCGGAGTCGGCCGCGCAAATGCGCCAGTTGCAGGGTGCTTTGGCGCAGGCGGTGGTCGGGGGTGTGGCGCCGCAGGGCGGCGCCGGCGGCCGCCAGGCGGGCGCGGGCGTGGCGCAGGAGGTGGCCTTGCGCCCGTTCCAGCCGCCCGCCCAGCTCGTCCAGCCGCTGCTGATGTTGCTGCAGGCGGCGGGCGGGGTGTTGTTGTTGGAGCCGGGTGCGTAAAAAGGCCAGCTGCCGGGCCTGTTGCGCCAGCCGTTCCCGCAGGCGCCGGGCCAGGCGCATCTCCAGGGCCGCCAGGCGGGCTAGCAGGGCGGCGCCGTCGGGGCTTACCAGTTCGGCGGCGCCGGAGGGGGTGGGGGCGCGCCGGTCGGCGGCGAAATCGGCGATGGTGACGTCGGTTTCGTGGCCCACGCCTGCCACCAGGGGCAGGCGGCAGTCGAAGATCGCCCTGGCCACTGCTTCCTCGTTGAAGGCCCACAAGTCTTCCAGGGAGCCGCCGCCCCGGGCCAGGATCAGCACATCACACTCCTGCCGCCGGTCGGCCAGGCGGATCATGCGGGCGATATCCGCCGCCGCGGCCGCCCCCTGCACCGGCACGGGGTAGACCAACACCGCCGCCGCCGGATAGCGCCGCCGCAAAATGTGCAGGATGTCGCGCAGCGCCGCCCCGGTGGGGGAGGTGATGACGCCGATGCGGTGGGGGGTGTCCGGCAGCGGCTTTTTGTTGGCGGGATCAAACAGCCCCTCCGCCTCCAGGCGCTTTTTCAGCGCCTCGAAAGCCCGCCGCAAGTGGCCGTCTCCCGCCTCCTCCATGGTCTCGACAATGAATTGATAATCGCCCCGCGGCTCGTACAGGCTCACCCGGCCCCTGAGCTGCACCTGCATGCCGTCTTTGGGCGCAAAGTTCAGCAGGACGTTGCGCATGCGGAACATGGCGCAGCGGAGCTGGGCGTCGGCGTCCTTGAGGGTGAAATAGAGATGGCCCGAACGGGGGCGCGAGAGGTTGGAGATTTCCCCCTCCAGCCACAGGGCGGGAAAGCCGCGGTCCAGCAGGGCGCGCACTTCCCGGTTCAGGCGGGAGACGGTGTAGACCTCCCGCGCGGGCGGGGCGAACAACTCAGTGCTTTGCAGCGTCTCCATGGGGCGCCATCATAGCAGTTCGGAGGCCGCCTCAGTCCGCGGCCTGTCGCGCCCGGCGTCCCAGGCTGGCCACGGCCCGGTGCAGGATCTCGCCGGCGCAGGCGCCCACGCTCAGGCGCAGGTGGTGGCGGTATTGGCCGGCGGGGGAGAAGATCAGCCCCGGCGTCACCGCAATGTTGTCGCTCAGGGCCTCGCGGTGGAGTTGCACGCTGTCCACGCTTGCGGGCAGTTCCAGCCAGAGCAAAAAGCCGCCCTCGGGCTGGGTGTAGCGTGTTCCCGGGGGGAAATGGCGGTCGATGGCGTGATAAATCTGTTCCAGACGCTGGCGGTAGCGCGGCACCGCGCGGCGCAGGTGGCGTTGGAACCCCCCGTCGGCCAGGAAATCCGCCAGGGCGAGCTGGGTGGGGGTGGCGGTGCTCAGATTGCGCAGGAACTTGAGGTAGACCATCCGTTCCAGGTGGCGGCCCGGCACGGCCCAGCCGATGCGGTAGGCGGGGGCGATGGTTTTGGAAAACGAGGCGCAATAGATAATGTTGGCGTCTTCGTCGAAGGCTTTGGCGGCCGGCGGGCGGGGGGAGGCAAAGCTCAAGGCCCCGTACACATCGTCTTCGATGAGCGGCACGCCCCGCGCTGCCAGCAAGGCCACCACCCGGCGCTTGTGCGCGGCCGGCATGCAGGCGCCCAGGGGGTTGTGGAAGCCGGGCATGAGCACGCAGGCACGGATGTTGTGGCCGGCCAGCGCTTGTTCCAGGGCATCGGGCTCAATCCCCGTGCGCGGATGGGTGGCGATTTCCAGGGCGCGCATGCCCAGTGCCTCGATCACTTGCAGGACACCGAAATAAGTGGGGGATTCCACCGCCACCGTCTCTCCCGGCCGGGCCACCGCCAGCAGGGCCAGGCTCAGCGCCTCCATGCAGCCGTTGGTGACGAGCACTTCTTCAGGCAGCACGTTGCAGCCGGCGTCTCGCATCAGGCGGGCGATCTGTGCCCGCAGCAGGGGGTTGCCGCGGGTGGCTTCGTAGCTGGCCGGGGCCTGCCACCGGCGCCGGGCGGTGCCCGCCAGGTGCCGCGCCAGGGCGCTCAGTGGCAGCAGGTCCGCCTCAGGCACCGCGGCCCCCAGCCGGGTGAGTTCGCCGGCGCGGGTCTCGTCCACCAAGGCCATGGCCAAAGCGCCCACGGAGACGTCCCGGGGCGCCGTGGCGCTGGCGGTGGGGGCGGGTTCCGGGGCCCGGGGCGGGCGCGGCGCGGCGCGGGCGAAATGGCCCGATTTGGGCCGCGCCTCCAGCCAGCCTGCCGCTTCCAGATTCCGGTAGGCCAAAATGGCGGTGCTGAGGCTGACCCGGTATTGGCGGGCAAGTTGGCGCACCGAGGGCAGGCGCTGTCCCGGCGGGTAGACGCCGCTGCCAATGGCCTGGCGCATGTCCCGGGCAATGCGCTGGTAGAGGAAACGTGGCGGGGAGGGGGCGTTCATGGTGTCGATCTGTACCGGTCGAATTCATTTTTGTCTGTATCTGTCATGGTCGGTCAAG
>DRLM01000069.1 GCA_011375345.1 Gammaproteobacteria bacterium | reverse complement strand
TGCCGTGGCTGGCCCGCGCCGGAGCGCCGCTCCGGCCCGGCGCATTGTCGCTGCTGGCGCGCTTTCCCACCCGCCTGTGGGCGCGCCTGGGTGAGCGTGCCCGGTGGGGGGTGGCTTTGGCCATGCCGGCCCTGTCGGCGGCGCTGTCGTTCGCAGCCCTGAGCTGGACCTCCGACATCCGGGCGCTGTACCAGGCGCCGCCGGAACTGGCGGCGCAAGAAGCGGTGGTGCGCGACGTGGTGCGCCGGGATGCCGCCAACCAATACTTTCTGGTGACGGCCTCCAGCGCCCAGGGGGTGCTGGAAAAGTCCGAGGCCTTGACCGGGGAATTGCGCGCGGTGGTGCAGCGGGGTGCGCTGGGTGGCTTCACGGCGCTTTCCGACTACCTGCCCTCTGCTGAGCGGCAGGCAGCCAATTACCGTGCGCTGAAAGCGGGGCTCTATGGCGCAGACGGTCCCGTCTGGCGCTACATGGCGGCGGTGGGGTTTGAGGGGCCGGCCATGGATCAACACCGGGCGGTCTTTGCCGCGGCCCAAGACGCTTACCTGGCTGTGGATGCCGCCATGGCGGCCCTGCCCCGGGAACTCCGCCGCTTGTGGCTGGGGGACATCGACGGCCGCTACGCCACTGTCATCGTGCTCAGGGGCGTCAATGAGCTGGAGCCGCTGCGCCGCCTGGCCGAGTCAGCGTCCGGGGTGTATTTCGTGGACAATGTGGCAGACATCTCCGCCGCACTGGATGCCCAGCGGGCGGCGGCCACCCGACTCCTGGGGGCGGCCTATGGGGTTGTTGGCTTGCTGTTGCTGGCGTGTTACCGCCGCCTGCGGGCGCTGGCGCTGCTGTTGCCGGTGCTGGTGGCCAGTTTCCTGACCCTGGCGGTGTTGGTGGCGTCCGGCGTGGAGCTGGGGCTGTTTCATGTGTTCGCCTTGTTTTTGATCCTGGGCCTGGGGATGGACTACAGCATTTTTCTGCACAGCAGCGCTGAGGGAAACCCGGCCTGCGCCTTGGCGGTATTGTTGTCGGCGCTCACCAGCGCCTTGTCCTTTGGGCTGCTGTCTTTGAGTTCCACACCCATGGTGCAGGCTTTTGGAATCACCGTGCTGCTGGGCAGCCTCTTCAATGTGCTGCTGGCGCCGCTTGCGCGTCTGGGCCGGGTCTGAACCTGTGGGGAGAAGCTTGCGTGCCCTGGCGTGGCGTTGGCAGGTGCCGGTGATGACGCTGCTGTTGTCCGCCTGCGCCGGCCTTGGCCCGCCGGAATCTGCGGTGCCGGCATGGGAACCACTGCCTCCGCACACCCTGGGGCGGACGCTGGCGGCCCAGCAGCGGGTGCAGGCCCGCTTGGGAGGCCACCGGCGGGTGTTTGACGCCGCGGTGGAAGTGAACCGGCAGGGCTTGCAGGTGGTGCTGCTTACCCCGTTGGGACAACGGGTGGCGTCATTGCGCTACAATGGCCGGGTGCTCAGATTTGAAAAAGGGGCCGCGGCGCCGGACAGTTTCCCCCCCGCCATGATGCTCGAAGCGATGCAAATGATTTACTGGCCGGCGGCGGTGCTGAATGGCCGGGCGGGTGCGGGCGGGTGGCGGATCGAGGAGCAGCGCCGCCGGCGCGTGGTGTTTTACGCTGAGCGGGCGGTGGCCGAACTGCGCTACAGCACCGATGAGCCCTGGCAGGGGCGCGTTGAAATGGTCAACTATCCCCATGGCTATAGTTTGACCGTCGACAGCGCGATACTGTCTCCCGGGCAATGAGTTTTGCTTCATGCCTGCCCAGCCCTTGTTTCGAGATGTCGCCGAACTCCTGCCCCACGCCGCGCCCATGATCTTGATAGATGAGGTGACCGACTGGGGGGAGGGGTTTTTGGAGGCCCGGGTCGCTCACGCCGCACCGTCTTTGTTCGCCCTGGACGATGGCAGCGTTCCCGCCTGGGTGGGCATAGAGTACATGGCCCAGGCCATTGGCGCCTACGCGGGCATCAGGGCCAGGCGCCGCGGTGAGCCCGTTCGCATTGGTTTTTTGCTGGGCGCCAGGGAGTATGCCGCCCGGGTGCCGTATTTCCGCCCGCGCCAGGTGGTGACGGTACGGGTCGAGAGCATCTTTCGCGATGAGGCCGAAATCGCGGCGTTTGACTGTGAAATCCGCGATGGGGGAACGCTGCTCGCCAAGGCAGAAGTGAAAGCGGTGCAGCCCGACAATCCAGAAGACGTGTTCGCAACATGACAAGAACTGTTTTGGTCACCGGGTCGGGCCGGGGCATCGGCCGCGCCATCGCCGAGCAACTCGCCGCGGACGGCTTTGAGCTGGTCTTGCACTGCCGGACTCAGCGGGCCGCCACTGAGGCCGTGCAGGCCGGGATCGAGAGCCGCGGCGGGTGCGCCCGCATTGTGCAATTCGATGTGGCGGACCGGGCCGCGGCCGCCGCGGCGCTGGCGGCGGATGTGGAGGCTCACGGCGCCTATTACGGTGTGGTGTGCAACGCCGGCCTGGCGCGGGATGCCGCCTTTCCCGCCCTCACGGAGGAGGACTGGGACCGCGTGATCCACACCAATCTGGACGGTTTTTACAATGTGCTGCACCCCCTTATCATGCCCATGGTGCGGCGCCGGCAGCCCGGCCGCATCGTTGCCCTGTCGTCGGTCTCCGGCCTGATGGGAAACCGGGGCCAGGTGAACTACAGCGCCGCCAAAGCCGGCATCATCGGCGCCTGCAAGGCCTTGGCGGTGGAGCTGGCCAAGCGCGACATCACGGTAAATTGCGTGGCGCCGGGCCTGATCGCCACCGACATGCTGGATGAGGCGCCCCTGGAAGAGGCTTTGAAAATGGTGCCCATGCGCCGGGTGGGCCGGCCGGAGGAGGTGGCCGGCCTGGTGAGTTTTTTAATGTCCCACAAGGCGGCGTATATTACCCGGCAGGTGATCTCTGTGAACGGCGGTATGTTTTGACCATGAAGCGCGTAGTGGTGACCGGTGCCGGTGTCGTGACTTCCCTGGGCCATGACTGGGAGACCTTTGCGGCGAACCTCAAAGACGGGGTCAGCGGTATCAAGGTCATGCCCGAGTGGGACCGTTATGAGGATCTCAACACCCGTCTCGGCGGGCCGGTGTCGGATTTCAAGCCGCCCGCCCACTATTCCCGCAAGAAAACCCGCACCATGGGCCGGGTGTCCCTGATGGGCACGTACGCTGCCGAGAAGGCCCTGCAAGACGCCGGTTTGCTGGGTGACCCCGTTTTGCAAAGCGGCCGGGTGGGGGTGGCTTACGGTTCGTCCACGGGCAGCACCGACGCGGTGACGGATTTCGGCAGCATGCTGGTGAACGGTGATATGAGCGGTATCACCGCCACCACCTATATCCGCATGATGGGCCATACCACGGCCGTCAACATCGGCATGTTCTTCGGTCTGCGGGGCCGTATCATTGCCACCTCCACCGCCTGCACCTCGGGCAGCCAGGGCATAGGCGCCGCCTATGAGGCCATCCGCTACGGCAGGCAAACCATCATGCTCGCCGGCGGGGCGGAGGAACTGTGTCCCACTGAAGCGGCGGTGTTTGACACCTTGTACGCCACCAGCACCCGCAACGATGAACCCCAGCTTACGCCGCGACCCTTCGACCGGGACCGCGACGGTCTGGTGATCGGCGAAGGCGCGGGGACTTTGGTGCTGGAGGAGCTGGACCACGCCCGGGCACGGGGCGCGGCCATCCTGGCCGAAGTGGTGGGCTACGGTACCAATTCCGACGGCGGTCACGTGACCCAGCCCAGTTCCGGGACCATGCGCATCGCCATGGAACTGGCCCTGGCGGATGCCGGTATAGATGCCGCCCAGATCGTTCACGTCAATGCCCACGGCACGGCGACGGAGCAGGGGGACCGGGCCGAATCCACCGCCACCGCGGCGCTTTTCGGCTGCCGCACGCCGTTCAGTTCCCTGAAGGGTCATTTGGGCCACACCCTGGGCGCCTGCGGCGTGGTGGAGGCCTGGGCCAGCATCCAGATGATGAACAGCGGCTGGTTCGCGCCCACGCTGAACCTGGAAAATCCTGATCCCCGGTGCGGTGAGCTGGATTACATCATGGGTGAGGGGCGGTATGTGCAGGGCGAGTATGTGATGAACAACAACTTCGCTTTCGGGGGCATCAACACCTCTTTGATTTTCAAACGGTGGCCTGCTTGAAGCGGCCGTTTTATTCACTCCGGCAGGTGTGGTGCCGGCAGCAACACGACATGGGGAGTTCATCATGAAGAACAAATCGCTTGCGATCATTGCGGCGCTGGTATTGTCGCTTTTCGCCACGTCGGCCATGGCCCGGGATGAGCGGCTGAGGTTTCCCATAGAAGATGCGATGACCACCGAAGACGCGCTGGCCAGGCTGGATCCCAATGTCCGCTTCTTTTTTGGCGACCAGCCCTACGGTGATGTGGTGCAGCGTTTTGGTGAATTCCGCACCAACAAGAAAACCAACGCCTTCAACAAGTCCGACCAGCGCGCCTGCGAGTGGGCTTTTTTGTCCGCCATCGTGCAACTGCAGAAACGGGCGCTCAGGGAGGGCGGCAACGCGGTGGTGAATATCCGCAGTAACTACAAAAGCCAGGAATACTCCAGCGCCACCGAATACGAATGCGGCGCGGGCACGTTTCTGGCCGGCGTGGCCTTGATCGGCACGGTGGTCAAGCTGCCCTGAACGGGGGTTTTGTGCGGGAGCGGTTCCCGCCGCTCCCGGCCTGAATGTCAGCCCCCCCGCAGGCCAAACAAGCGTTTCATCCACTTTTTCGCCGTCGGTGTCAGCCCCGCCTTGAGGCGCTGATCGGCCAGGCGCCGGTTGATTTGCGCCAGGGTGGGGTAGATGTGGATGACGCCGGACAAATCCTTGGCTTTCATGTTTTTCGCCATGGCCAGCACGTATTCGTGAATGATGTCGCCGGCGTGGGGCCCCACCAGGGTGACGCCCAGCAGGGTGCCTTTGGGGTCGGTGATGAGCTTGGCAAAGCCCTCGGTGTCGCCGTCGGCCTGGGCGCGGTCGATGTCGCGGAACGAAAAGCGGTACACCTCGTGGGCCAGGCCCCGTTTTCTGGCTTCGGTTTCCGAAACGCCCACCCGCGCCACTTCCGGGTCGCTGTAGGTGCACCAGGGGACGACCCGTTGTTCCACCCTGGCGGGCCAGTGAAAGAGGGCGTTGCGCAGCACCACGCCGGCCTGGTGCTCGGCCATGTGGGTGAACAGGTACGGGCCGGTGATGTCACCGCAGGCGTAGATGTGTTTCTGGGAGGTGCGCAGGCGCCGGTCGGTGGTGATCCAGCCCCGCCGGGTGGCGACGCCGGCCTGATCCAGGCCCAGGTTTTCGCTGTTGGGACGGCGGCCCACGGCGATGAGCAGGTGGCTGCCCTGCACGTCGCTTTCCGTGCCGGCGGTGCTTTTGAGCCGCAGGCGGACTTCGCCGGCGCTCCCCTCCACCCGCACTGCGCTTTGGTTCAAAGCCAGGGTCAGCCCCTCGTCCCGCAGGCGGTTTTGCAGCACGGCGGCCACGTCGCTGTCCTCTTTGTCCAGCACCTGCGCGCCGCGCTGCACCACGGTGACGCGGCTGCCGAGGCGGGCGAAGGCCTGCGCCATTTCCACGCCGATGGGGCCGCCGCCCAGCACGATCAAGTGCGCCACCGGCTCGCGCAGGGCAAACACCGTCTCGTTGGTGAGGTAGGGTACTTCATCCAGGCCCGCGATGGGGGGCACGAAGGGCCGGCTGCCGGTGGCGATGACGAAGCGGCGCGCGGTGAGGGTGCGGTCACCCGCCACAAAGCGGTGGGGGTCGCTGAAGGCGCCGTTGCCGAACACCAGGTCCACCCCCATGGCGCGGAAGCGCTCCGGGCTGTCGTTGGGCGCTATGGCCCGGATGACGGCGGTCACCCGTTCCATGACCGCGGCGATGTCGGCCTGGGGGGGTGGTACCTGCACGCCGAAGCGCCGGGCCGTGCGGGCCAGATGGGCCACTTTGGCCGACTGCAGCAGGGCCTTGCTGGGCACGCAGCCGTACCACAGGCAATCGCCTCCCAGCCGGTTCTTTTCCACCAGGACGACTTTGGCGCCCAAGGCCGCGGCGCCGGCGGCGACCACCAGGCCGGCGGCGCCGCCGCCGATGACGCACAGATCGTATTCGGGATGGCTCATGCTTGGTGATCCTTATGGTGCTGTTGGAAATGAATCGTAGGACCGACGTGATCGCCCCCCCGGGGCGGCTGCCCGTCGCTCACGCAGGGCAGGGGGCATACGCGCTTGTTTCTCAATGGCCGTTCAGGGCCCAGTCGTAGGGCAGGTCGGCGTCGTAGTCAAAGGCGGCGGGCAGGCCCGGCCGGTGGCGCCGCACAAAAGCGGCCACCCCGCCCCGGGCCTGGAAGTCGTCCTCGAACCAGTCGAAGAGGCGGGACAGGTGCACGTCTCCGCCCTGGTGGCGCAGGCCTTTTTGGGGGTTGTTCAGAAACGCCCGCGTTTGTTCGTCCAGTTGCCGGTCCAGTTGCGCACCGCGGTAGGGTTCGGGGCGCAGATCGGGACAACTGACCGAGGCGCAGACGATGGCCATGTGGATGCGCGGCTCGCCCATGGGCCGCAGCACCTCATGTTCGATATGGTGCAGGGTCACGGTGTGCCCGCCCACGCTGCCCGCGGGGCGTTGCCACACCGGTTGCAGCCAGCCACCGGCGTCTTTGATGCTGGTCAGGGGCCAGTTGTCCACCACGGTTTTGATGGCCAGGATGTTGTAAGCGTTGATGTAAAAGGCCAGGCGCTCCTGTCGGTTCACCAGGGTGGCAGGGTCGAAGGCGGCCAGAGCGGCCACGGTGCGGTGCCAGTCCGGGTCCGCCTTGAGCGCCGTGTAGTTCACCACCTTGAGGTCCACGCCATGGATCCGACCCGGTTTGACATGGCGCTGCAGCACGTCGGCATAGGCGCGCCAGTCCGGCTCCGCCGCCGCCAGGGGCGCGGTCAGGGCGCAAGTGAGGAGAAACAACAATGTTTTCATCGCGGTGAGTCCACAGTAACAGCGGCTTGTTCGTCGCACCAATGCCGGCGTCCTTACAAGCCAGGTATACTGTCTGCTGTCGGCCGGGCGCGCGTACCCGCTGAACGATAACAATAATGAGGGAGTGGAGTATGACCCTGGAAAGCCTGCTACGCGAGGCCGTGCGTTGCGGCGCCTCGGATCTGTTCATCACCGCGGGGGCTGCCCCCAGCATCAAGGCCCATGGCCGGATCTCACGGCTCTGTGAGACGGTGTTGGATGCTGCGGGCAGCCTGGCCCTGGTGCAAGAGGCCATGGATGAGACCCAGCAGGCGGAGTTCGCCGCCACACGGGAGGCCAATTTCGCCCTGGAGCGGCCGGGCCTGGGGCGTTTCCGGGTCAATGTGTTCCAGCATCAAAGCCGCTTGGGCATGGTCCTGCGCCGTATCCAGACTGACATACCCGCTTTTGCTGATCTGCACCTGCCCCCTGAACTGGCCGGGCTGAGCCTGGCGCCCCGCGGCCTGGTGCTGGTGGTGGGGGCCACGGGCGCCGGCAAGTCCACCACCCTGGCGGCCATGGTGGGTCATCGCAACCGCCACGCGGCGGAGCACATCGTCTGCATCGAAGACCCCATCGAGTTCATCCACCCGTCCCAAGGCTGCATCATCACCCAGCGGGAGGTGGGCCTGGACACGGATTCCTTTGAAGTGGCCCTGCGCAATGCCATGCGCCAGGCGCCGGACGTGATTGTGGTGGGAGAGATTCGCAGTCGCGTGGTGATGGAGCAGGCTCTCACCTTCGCCGAGACCGGCCATCTGTGCCTGTCCACCCTGCATGCGGCCAACGCCGTGCAGGCCCTGGAGCGCATGGTTCATTTTGTACCCCGGGAACGGCGCGAGCAGGTGTTGTTGGATCTGTCCTTGAATCTGAAGGCCATCGTGGCCCAGCGTTTGATTCCCGCGGCGACCGGCCAGGGGCGGCGGGTGGCGGTGGAGTTGCTCTTGAACACACCGCTGGCCGCCGATCTCATCCGGGCGGGGGAGTTCGATGAGCTGAAAAGTCTGATGAAACGCTCAGGCGGGCTGGGCATGCGCACCTTTGACCAAGCGGTGCTTGAGTTGTATCAAACCGGTGAGATCGGCTATGACGAGGCTTTGCATCACGCCGATTCCAGCAACGAAGTGCGTTTGATGATCAAGCTGGAACAGGGGGCGGCGCAGGCAGCGGAGTGGGCCCTGGCGGGTGAGGGGGGGTGACCGCCCTGCCTCTCATGTCCTGGCTTGTGACCTTGCCGGTGTCTGTCAGAGCGCCGGCGCCGCGCTCTTGTGGCGCTTTATTTTTTTGACCGAGACCTTGGCCGCTTCGGTGACGTTGTAGAGTTCCAGTTTTTCCAGCTCATCCTCGGCCACGGGCATCATGGCCACATCACCGGCCAGCGCATCATCGGTTTCCTTCATCACCCGGCGCAGTATTGCTTTGTATTGGAACGTCATCACGGCGAAGCGCGTGTATTTGTCCAGCAGCTCCCACAGGTAGCGGCTGTAAAACACCAGCGGGTTTTCGGTGGGAAAACCGGGGCGGCGGTCGCGGCGGTACTTGCGCCGGAACAGGCCGCCTTCCAAAGGGTGCATCTTTTCCAGTTTGATGCAGGCGTAAAAGGAGAGCAGCTTGATCATCATGTGACGGGGGTCAAAGCCCCAGGCTTTGGCGCGGCGGATGACGGTTGCCACGTGACCGGGTGAGTAGTAAATGTCCCAGGCCTTGAGATAGACCCGCTTCAGTTCCTCCGGCGACATGGTGGGGTGGCGGGTGGTGACGTGTTCGAGATCGTATTTGTTCATGTCCGGGTCCATGTATTGGCCGGTTTCCAGGAGTTCTTTGTGATCGCGCGAACCGGGCAGTGGCGTGAGGATGAAAAATTCCAGCAGATCCACCGGCAGTTCTCTTTGGATGATTTTGATGTCGCGTTCGATGGTTTCGGGTGTATCGCCGGGAAAACCCAGGATATAACCTGCATAAGTCAGTGCGCCGACGCTGTGCCAGGCTTGCAGCATGGCGCGGTACTCGGTGATGCGGTTCTGGCCTTTGCGCGCTTCCTGCAAGGCATCGGGGTTGATATTTTCCATGCCGATGAACACCCGCGTCACTCCGGCGCGGCCCGCTTTTTCGATGAAGCGGGGAATCTTGTGACACATGGTGTCCACTTGAATGATGATGGTGATGTTGAGCTTTTCCACTTCCCGCAAGTGAATGATGCGATCCAGCAGGGTTTCCCAGTCGCGGTTGCGGGCGAAGTTGTCGTCGGTGATGAAAAAGTTATGGACGCCCTGGGCCAGTTGTTTGCGGATGATGCGTTCCACGTCGTCGGCGCTGCGGTAGCGGGAGCGGCGGCCCTGCACATTGATAATGGTGCAAAAGCTGCAAAGATAAGGACAACCGCGCCCGGCGTCGAAGCTGGCGCGCTTGCCGGCGGTTTTTTCGATGACGCCAATGGGAAGAAACGGCGGGGCTTCGCCGCCTATGCCGGGCAGGTCGGACATGTAGTTGTACACGGGTTGGAGCCGGCCCGCGTAGGCATCCCGCAACAGGCTGTCCAGGCGCCCGGATTCCAGTTCGCCCGCGAACAGGCTGATGCCCTCATCCACCGCCTCCTGCAAATCGGCGGGCATCTCATTCAACATGGCCAGGCAGCCGCTCACGTGAAATCCGCCCATGGCCACCGGCACACCGGCGGCGCGGAATTTTCTGGCCAGGTCCATGGCGCGGGGGAACTGATTGGATTGCACGCCCACCAGGCCGACCAGGCCTGAGCCGCCGCCGGCTTTGATTTGTGCGGCGATGTCGTCCACTTTGATGCGGGTGTTGGTTTCATCCAGGGCGGCAAGCCGGATCTCAACATCTTCACCCAACACCTTGCGCTCGGCGCAATCCAGCGCCAGGCCGTAAACAGTGGCCAGGGAATTGGCGGGAATGGAAGAACGCAGCCACTGGATGACGTAGCCCTCGTCGTCGTAGTGGGAAGGTTTGATGAGTATCAGCCGGAAAACTTTGGAAGATGTCTGGCCACCGGTCATTGCGAAACCCCCGTTTGGCTTGGGTGGGTGCGGCGGTGGAAGAAGCTTCTTTCCGCTGCTGCCGCTTAATCTAAAGGTCTGGGGTCTGTTGTCAAGGGCGCAGGCGTCAGCCCAGCAGCATATAGGCTGACAACATCAACAACAATCCGGCGAAGGCGCGTTTGATGTGAGGCGCGGGCAGCTTGTGGGTCAGATGCGCGCCCAAGGGCGCAAAAAAGACGCTGGCGACGACCACGCCCGCCAGCGCCGGCAAATAGACATAGCCCAGGCTGGCGGCGGGTAAATCCGGCGCATTCCAGCCGGCGACAATAAACCCCAGGCTGCCCGCGAGGGCAAGGGGAAGTCCGCAGGCTGCGGAGGTGGCAATGGCTTCGCGCGCAGGGACATTGCACCACAGCAAAAAGGGCACCGTGAGTGTGCCGCCGCCGATGCCCACCAGGGTGGACAGCGCTCCGATCAGGCTTCCCGCGCCCATCAGGCCGACACCCCGGGGGAGGCCGCGGCTGGGCCGCGGTTTGATGTTGAGCAGCATCTGAACGGCGACATAAAACTCGAACAGGCCGAACAGGCCGCGCAAAAGAGCGCCGGGCAGGGCCTCGGCCAGTGCGGCGCCGCCCCAGGCGCCGCCGACGATGCCCGGCGCCAGGCCGGCCACCACTGGCCAGCGTACCGCGCCGTGGCGGTGGTGGGCGCGGATGGAAGACAGCGAGGTGAACACGATGGTGGCCAGCGATGTGCCTACGGCAAGGTGCATGATGGCGGTTTCGGGCAAGCCCTGACTCACAAACACGCCGGTCAGGACGGGCACGATGATCAATCCCCCGCCCACGCCCAGCAGGCCGGCGACGAGGCCGGCGAAGGCACCCAGGGAGAAGTAAAAAAAGTATTCCACGTTTTATCGTTGTGCCTTTGCAGCCTGGTTTGCGTCGGGGCGGGCGCCGGGTCAAGCGGGGTGATCACAGCGCAAGCGGCCCGCCAGTACCGTGACCGCCTGGCCGCCCAGCAAGACACGGTCACCGGCAAGGCGTATCCGCACCACGCCCCCGCGGGCCGAGCATTGCTGCGCCAGCAGCTCGTCCTTGTTCAGCCGCTTGCGCCAAAACGGTCCCAGGCAGCAGTGGGCGGAGCCGGTGACGGGGTCTTCGGGAATGCCGGCAGCCGGTGCGAAAAAGCGCGAAACGAAGTCGTAGCGGCCGCTCTCGTCCCGGGCCGTGACCATGACGCCGCGGGCGGAAATGGCGCCGAGGGCGGCGAAGTCCGGCTGGAGCTTGCGCACCGTTTCCGCGCTGTCCACTTCGACCAGATAGTCGAAGCGGTTCTTGCCCAAGTACAGCCACCCGCTGCCCAGGGCCCCGGCCAGCGTGGGCGGCGCGGCCACCGTGGCCGCGGGCTCGGCGGGAAAGTCCAGCTCGATCATGTCGTCTTGTCTGACCGCGGCGAGCGGGCCGCTGCGGGTGTGAAAGCGCGCCGGCGCGTCTGCGGGGAGGCGACCTTCCTGCCACAATACATGAGCCGCCGCCAGGGTGGCGTGGCCACACAGATCGACCTCCAGCGTGGGCGTGAACCAGCGCAAATCGAAACCGTCATCGCGGGCGAGCACGAACGCGGTCTCGGACAGATGCATCTCCGCCGCCACCGCCTGCAGCCACGCATCGTCACAAGGCGGCGCGTCGAGAAGACACACGGCGGCAGGGTTGCCGCCAAAGGGGCGGGAGGTGAAAGCGTCCACAATGAAAAGGGGCAGCGTCATGGTTATTATTCTTTGGCGGTCAGGCCCGTCTCGACAGCGTAACACGACGGCATGGTTGGCGGAGGGCCGCTCCGCGAGAGCCAAAGCTGTTGCTGCCCGGCTACAGCATGGGCACTTCCATGAGCAGAACCCGGGCGTTGCCGCGCGCGGTCAAGGTCAGCTCGTCAGCGCCGCATACGCCCAAGCCGTCGCGCTTGTTCATCTGTTCGCCCGCCACGGCCAGGCCGCCGTCGATCAAAAACACGTAAACGCCGTTGCCGGGGCGCTGCATGGCGTAACGCAGGGTGTTGGCGGCGGTAATATCCGCCAGGGCGAACCAGGCATCCTGCTGGATGTCCAGGGCGCCATCACGCCGCTTGGGGGCGACGATGAATTGGATGCGGTTTTGCCGGCCCACCGCCGGGAAGGGCCGCTGCTCGTAGTCGGGTGGAATGTCCCGGGTTTTGGGCCGCACCCAGATTTGCAGAAAATTCACCGGCTCGGTGGCGGAGGCGTTGTATTCCGAATGGGTGATGCCCGTCCCGGCGGACATGCGTTGTACCTCGCCTGGGTGCAAGGCTTCGTCGCGTCCGGTGCTGTCTTTGTGGTGCAGGGTGCCGCTCAGCGGGATGGAGACGATTTCCATGTTGCGGTGCCTGTGCGTGGGAAAGCCGGCGCCGGGAGCCACCAGATCGTCATTGAGCACCCGCAGCGCGCCAAAGCCCATGCGTTCGCGGTCGTGGTAGTCGGCAAAGCTGAAGGTGTGGCGGCTGCGCAGCCAGCCCTGATCGCCGCCGCCGCGAGTATCGGCCCGGTGGATCGTGGTGGCCATGGAAGGCTCCTTAGTCATCGTTCCCTGCTGGCTGTTGCTGGCATGAATGGTTTTCTGATAAAAGCAGCTACCAAACGGTATGCAGCGAGGTGAGCCGGTGTTTGAAAAAACGCACGGCGGCGCGGTTGCAGCGGCTTGATGGCGCGGCGCAGGGGTGTGCCGTCATTGGCGCTGAAGCGGAAAAAAGCGAAGGGCTTTGGCACTCGCCAAAGCCCATGATCCTGAGCTGTAAACCCGACAGGCCCCTAGTTGGAGGCTGTTTGCAGCGCCTGCAAGTCTTTGATGACCTGGCCGGTGTGGCTGTCGGTGTAAACCTTGTGGTAGACCTTGGCCACTTTGCCTTCCGGGTCGATGAGAAAGGTCTGCCGCCGCACCACGCGCAGGGGACCGAATTCCCAGTAGGAGCCGTAGCTTTGCGCCGTTGCGCCGCTGGTGTCGGCCAGAATGGGGAAGTTCAGCTTGTTTTTTTCCGCGAACAGGGCGTGGCTTTCCACATCATCCAGGCTGATGCCGAGGACTTCGGCGCCCATGGACTTAAAACGGTCCAGGCTGTCGCGGAAACTGCACGCTTCCTCGGTGCAGGACGATGTGCCGTCCTTGGGGTAGAAATACACCACCACCCATTTGCCACGGTAGTCGGCCAGATTGTGAGTGGTGTTGCTCTGGTCCGGAAGCGAGAATTCCGGTGCCGCTTCGCCCACCGCCGGGCTGGCGCAGGCCGCCGTTCCCGCAAAGGCCATCAACAATCCCAGGACACAAGCTTTGAGCATGCGTGTCATGCGTATATTCCCCCGCCGCGTATGCAAGATCAAAACGCCGGGCCCGCCGGCCCGCCCCGTCGGGCCGCTGAGACGGCCCGGGCAGCAAGGCGGTCAACGCATGTAGGGGCCTTGCTGCCTGGCTCAAAATTCTGCCAAAGCGGCATTCTACGGTAAAACCGCCGTCGGGGTCACCTCCGGACTCAATAAGGCACGATTTTCCCGTCAAAAGCCACGAATGCGCCGGGTTCATAGCGGTCGGCCCTGGCGATAACCCGCGCCATGCCCGCTGCGGAAGTCGCGGCGTCGATCAGTCCGCCGTGGCCGGTCATGTCCGTGCGTACCCAGCCGGGGTGCAGGGTGATCACCCGGACGCCGTCCGGCGCCAAATCAATGGCCATGGATTTGGACACAATCACCAAGGCCGCTTTGGCGGCGCGGTAGGCATAGCAGCCGCCACTGCTGTTGTCCGCCGAAGAGCCCATTTTCGAGCTTACATTGGCAATGGTGCCCCGCGCCCGCCGCAATCGTGTGAGCAGGGTTTGCACCACCCGCAACGGGCCGGCGCAGTCGACGTCGAAGACTTCCAGCATGGTTTTTGGCGTCACGCCACTCAGGCTTTGGCCCTGTTCTTTTTTCGGGCCGTAGATCCCCGCATTGTTATTAACCCGGCAATTAGGATTGTCGGGTTAATGGTGCGGCACAGGGATGTGCCGCCATTGGCGCAAGTCAATGCGAGCCCGCGAAATACCAGCCATTTCGCACAATGGCGCCCGTATTTCGCGGGCGGCAATCAAACAGCTCAGGACGACCTGTTTGATTGCCGGGTTAATAATGAGCAAGTCGATGGCATCCGGCAGCCCCGCCGCGTCGGCAAAACCCGGCGCCGGGTCTTGTCGCACATCCCATTGCAGTGGGTGCAAACGCGGGTGGTTCAAAGCGGGCAGCTCGTGGTGATCGCGACGGTAATAGGCCCATACCTCGCCGCCCTGTTCCAGATAATGTTTGACGAAAGCCAGGCCGATGCCGCGGTTGGCCCCGGTGATGAGTACGTTCATGGTGGTGTTGCTCCTGGTGCTGTGGCGCTGGCAGAGGGCTTGTCCGATGTCCCCGGCAGGCCTGTTCATGGCGGGATGAATGTAAGCATCTCACAAGTTGTCTGTCACGATAATTGAACATCGTTTAGTTTGTGCTAGACTCTTCCTTTGTCATTCACAGACCGGACGGGAACCTGGAGCTTACTTGGGACGGCGCAGCGATCACAGCCGGGATGAAATCCGGGAGATGGCTTTACAGGCCGCCGAGGCCATTGTGGCCGCACGGGGGTTGGCGGGGCTGAGCGCCCGGAAAATCGCATCGGGCATGGGTTACACCGTGGGCAGCTTGTACCTGGTTTTCCGCAATCTCGATGATTTGATTCTGCACATGAACGGCCGCACGCTGGATGCTTTGTATCAGGCGCTGCGGCAGCGGGCGGATGGCGCCCAGGGCGAAGACGGTGTGTTGGCGCTGGCCCATGCATATGTTGATTTTGCCGGCCGGCATCAAGGGCTTTGGGATGCCGTGTTTCAGTTCCGCCGTCCGCAAGGGGAGGCCCTGCCCGGAGGCTATCAAGCCAAGGTGCGGCGCATGTTTGCCTTGGTGGAGGAGCGCCTGGCGCCGGTGGTGCCGGACAAATCCCCCACCGAACTCGTTGTGGCGGCACGTGCCTTATGGAGCGGTGTGCACGGGGTGTGCACCCTGTCGCTGACCGGCAGTTTTTCCGCCGCCGGGGTTCAATCGGTGCGCGAGCTGGTCGATTCCCTGGTCAGGAATTACTTGCGCGGGTTGAGCACAGCCTGACCGGAGAACGGCGTGACCCTGATAAAACTCATTCTGCGTTGGCTGCTGACCCGGCTCTATGGTGTGGAGGTGCACGGTTTGGCGCACTGCCGTCAGGCGGGCGGGCGGGTGTTGATTGTCGCCAATCACACTTCTTATCTGGACGCGGCGCTGCTGTTTGCGTTTCTGCCCGGTCATCTCACTTTCGCCGTCAACGCGGGCGTTGCCCGCCGCTGGTGGGTGCGCCTGGCTCTGGCCTGGGTGGATCACTTCCCCATGGAGCCTGCCAACCCGTTTTCCATTCGCGGTCTGGTGAAGTTTGTTCAGCAAGGCCGCCAGGCGGTGATTTTTCCCGAAGGGCGCATTACCGTGACCGGTTCGCTGATGAAAATCTACCAAGGCCCCGGCCTGGTGGCGGACCGGTCCCGGGCGGCCTTGCTGCCCGTGCGCATCGACGGCGCGCAGCTGAGCCCTTTTTCCCGCCTGCGCGGACGCGAGCGCCTGCGCTGGTTTCCCCGCATTCGCATTACCGTCCTGCCGCCCCGGCATTTGTTGATTCCCACCGCGGTGCGCGGCCGGGCGCGGCGGGTGGCAGCCGGGCGGCTGCTGGCGGACCTGATGACGGAGATGATCTTCGTCACCAGCGATTACCGGCACACCCTGTTCGAGGCCCTGCTGGATGCCCGGCGGCGCCATGGTGGCAGGCGCCTGGTGATGGAAGACGTTGAGCGCCGGCCTGTGAGCTACGATGGTCTGATTCGCCGCATTTTCGTACTGGGCCGGGTGTTGGCGGGGGACACGGCGCGGGGTGAACGGGTGGGACTGTTGTTGCCCAACACCGTCAACACGGTGGCGGCGCTGTTTGCCTTGCAGGTGCACGGCCGTGTGCCCGCCATGCTGAATTTTTCCGCCGGCGCGCGCAACGTGCTGGCGGCGGCGCAAGCGGTGGAGCTGCGCATCGTGGTGACGTCCCGGCGGTTTGTGCAGATGGCCCGCCTGGCGGCGTTGATCGAGCGTCTGGAGGAGCGCTTGCGCATGGTCTATCTGGAAGACCTCCGCGACCGTCTGCAAGCGGGCGACAGGTTGCGCGGTGTGTGGTGTGCGCTGTTTGCCAGAACCGCGTACAACCATTTGAGCCGCCGCGCCCAAGCGGGGGATCCCGCCGTGGTGTTGTTTACCTCCGGTTCGGAAGGCGTGCCCAAGGGTGTTGTGCTGTCTCATGCCAACCTGCTGGCCAATCGCGCCCAGTTGGCGGCGCGCCTGGACTTCAACGCCCAAGACATTATTTTGAATGCACTGCCCATGTTCCATTCCTTCGGTCTGACAGCGGGTACCCTGCTGCCGCTGCTGTCCGGCATGAAAACGTTTTTCTATCCCAACCCGCTGCACTACCGCATCATTCCCGAACTGGCCTATGATTTAAACGCCACCATCCTGTTTGGCACCAATACCTTCCTCGCCGGCTACGCCCGTTATGCCCACCCCTATGACTTCTACAGCATGCGTTACGTCTTTGCCGGGGCGGAAAAACTGCACGACGAAACGCGGCGGGTGTGGGCGGAGAAATTCGGCCTGCGCGTGTTGGAAGGCTACGGTTCCACCGAAACCGCGCCTGTGCTTGCCGTCAACACCCCCATGGATTTCCGTGCCGGCAGCGTCGGCCGCTTGATTCCCGGCATTGAATACGAACTGGAGCCCGTGCCCGGCGTTAGTGCAGGGGGGCGTTTGCTGGTGCGCGGTCCCAACATCATGCTGGGCTATTTGCGCGCCGGGCGTCCCGGCGTATTGGAGCCCCCGGCCGCCACGCGCGGCAACGGCTGGTATGACACCGGCGACATCGCCCGTGTCGATGACGACGGCTTCGTCTGGCTGCTGGGCCGCGCCAGACGCTTTGCCAAAATCGGCGGTGAAATGGTCTCCCTCGCCGCCGTCGAAGACCTGGCCGCGCGCCTGTGGCCCAAGGCCCTGCATGCCGCCATCAACCTGCCCGATCCACGCAAAGGCGAGCGCATTGCCCTGCTTACCACGCAAGGGGGGGCCACGCGCGAACAACTGGCGGCGTTTGCAAAACAGGAAGGCGCGGGCGAGCTGATGGTGCCGCGGCGGGTGGCAGTGACGAGGGTGATGCCCGTGCTGGGCAGCGGGAAAGTGGATTATGGGGCGGTGCGTGAGTTGTTGGATGAACAACCGGTGCCGCCGATGGTGGTCACAACAACAAAGCAATAGCCCGGATGGCGCCTGGCGGAACCCGGCTTCCGCTCACTCCGCCAGCAAATACTCCAGCAAGGCTTTCTTGGTATGCAGCCGGTTTTCCGCTTCCTCCCACACCACGCTTTGGGGGTCGTCGATGACTTCGGCGCTGACTTCCTCGCCGCGGTGGGCGGGGAGGCAGTGCATGAACAGGGCGTCGGGATGGGCCAGGGCCATGAGTCCGGCGGTGACCTGATAGGGCGCGAAAGCCTGGTTGCGGGTGTGTTGTTCGTCTTCCTGGCCCATGCTGGCCCAGACATCGGTGACCACCAGATGGGCGCCTTCCACAGCGGCGTGGGGATCGTCCACCAGCACGGCGTGACCCTTGCCGCTGTCTAACACGTCCTCATCCGGCAGATAGTCTGGGGGGCAGGCGATGCGCAAGGCGAACTCCAGGCGTTCGGCAGCGTGGATGTAGGAGTGGCACATGTTGTTGCCGTCGCCCAGCCAGGCCACGGTTTTGCCGCGGATATCGCCCCGGTGTTCGAAAAAGGTCTGCATGTCGGCCAAGAGCTGGCAGGGGTGCTCGCGGTCGGTGAGGGCATTGATGACGGGCACGCGGGAGTGGGCCGTGAAACGTTCGAGTTTGTCGTGTTCAAAGGTGCGGATGGTGATGAGGTCCACCATGCGCGACAGCACCCTGGCGGTGTCTTCGATGGGCTCGCCCCGGCCCAGCTGGCTGTCGCGGGGGGAGAGAAAAATGGCGCTGCCGCCGAAGTGAATCATGGCCGTTTCGAATGCCACGCGGGTGCGGGTGGACGATTTTTCGAAAATCATGCCCAGCACTTTGTGTTGCAGGGGCGTGTACATTTCGCCGCGGGCGTGCAGGGTTTTCAGCTCGGTGGAGCGGCGGATGAGGCGGCGCAGCGTGTCCCGGTCCAGATCATGCAAAGAAAGAAAATGACGCGGTTCCATTGGCGGACCCTCGTGGAAAAGATTAGTCCTGGCGCGCAAAGGCGGTGACCAGATCACTGACTTGTGCCACGATCTCGTCCGCTTGTTCGTCGCTCAATATGAAGGGGGGCAAGAGGCGTATCACCCGTTCCGCAGTGACGTTGATCAGCAGGCCCTGTGCCAGCGCCTGGGTCACCAGTTCACCGCAGGGGCGTTCCAGTTCAATCCCCATCATCAGGCCGCGGCCGCGGATGTCGTCGGTGAGTTTGCATTCGGCGCCTTCGCAGTCGGTGAGGCGCCGGCGAAATCCGCCGAGCATGCGGTTGCCCAGTTCCCCGGCGCGGGCGACCAGATTTTCTTTTTCGATCACATCGAGTGTGGTCAGGGCCGCGGCGCAGGCCAGGGGATTGCCGCCAAAGGTGGTGCCGTGGCTGCCGGGCTGGAACAGCGTCGCTGCGTCCCCCCGCGCCAGGCAGGCGCCGATGGGCACGCCGTTGGCCAGGCCTTTGGCCAGGGTGATGATGTCGGGCCGGATGCCGGCGTGTTGGTGCGCGAACCAGCGGCCGGTGCGGCCGACACCGGTTTGGATTTCGTCCAGTATCATCAGCCAGCCGTGTTCATTGCACAGGGCGCGCAGGCCGGCCAGGTAATCGTCGTCGGGCATGTTCACGCCACCCTCGCCCTGGATGGGTTCCACCAGCACCGCCACCACTTCGGGGTTGTTTTCCGCCACGGTGCGGATGGCTTGCAGGTCGTTGAAGGGCACCCGCACGAAACCGCGCACCAGGGGCTCGAAACCGGCCTGGGCCTTGCGGCTGCCGGTGGCGGTGAGGGTGGCCAGGGTGCGGCCGTGGAAGCTGCCTTCCGTGACAATGATGGTGGGCGTGTTGATGCCGTTGCGGCTGCCGTACAGGCGGGCCATTTTGATGGCGGCTTCATTGGCCTCGGCGCCGGAATTGCAGAAAAACGCCTTGTCCATGGCGGTCAGCGCGGTGAGGCGCGCGCCCAATTCTTCTTGTTTGGGGATGCGGTAGAGGTTTGAGGTGTGGGTCAGTGTCCGCGCCTGTTGGCACAAGGCGTCGGCCAGAGCGGGATGGGCGTGACCCAGCACACATACGGCGATGCCACCGAGGGCATCCAGATAGCGCCTGCCCGCGTCATCCCAAAGATAAGCGCCTTCCCCCCGCGTGAAACCCACGGGCAGGCGGGCGTAATTGGACATCAAGGCCTGTGACATAAAAATACACCCCAAAAAGCAAACCGGCAGCGCAAAGAGGCTGCCGGGCAGGAGAGTAATGATAGCGCCGTTTATTTTGCCGGGCAAACGGGGCGGGCCCGCGCTGGGGAAGGGTTTACAACCAGCGCCGCACGGCGCGTTTGTAGGCGAGATAGTCCTGGCCGAATTTGTGTTCCAGATAACGCTCTTCCGGTGCGATGAGGACGGCGCGGGTGGCGAACATGGTGGGGATGAACAACAGGGTCCACCAGGGCATATCGGTACCCACGGACAGGCCCAGATAGGCCAGCAGCAGGCCGGTATAGAGGGGGTTGCGGGAGTATTTGAACGGACCGCTGGTCACGATGCGGGCGGTGGCCTGGTGCGGCTCGGACGGTTGGCCATGCCGCGCCATTTCCCTTTTCGCCATATAAATCAGCGCGCTGCCGAGCAACAGCAGCGGGGCGCCGAGGACATGCAGCAGCTCGCGGTCGATGACATGGGTGAAGGTGAGCGGCCACCAAAACTCCAGGCCGAAACCGAGTATCAGGCTCATGCCAAAAATTGCGTCGGCAGTACGCCAGCGACTGTGGTGGGCAGCGTCGAGATCCAAGGAATCCTCCCAATAGTTAATAAAAATGCTCAACTATTGGATGATACCAACAAGGGGTGGGGGGTTGTCGAGGGGGCAGCGATGCAAGCGGGTGGCGCGAGGCCTGCCACCCGCCACAATAGAGGGGCTTGAACTCAGTGTCCGGTTGCGGCTTTGGCGATGGTGGCTTTTTCCACGAGCAGCGGGTAGCTGTAGCCCATGCCGAAATCCACATCGGTGGCCACGGTGCCGGTGATCACCACCCGGTCGCCGATGTGGGCGGTGTCCTGGCTGGTCACCGTGAGGTCATTGCTGCCCTGGTGCCCGGTGCCGTCTTGCAGGTGAAGGAAATTGCGTTTCATCACCCCGTTGGTGACCTTGACCACCTCACCGCTAACCTGAACCTGTTGGCCGCTCAGTACGGCTTTGTCCTGGTAGAGTTCCTCGATGGTTTTTTTCACGGGCGCGCCGGCGAAGGCGGAGCAGGCGAACAAAGTGCCGCAGAGCAGGGCTGCGAAAGGCTTGATTTGTACGGGCATGTTGTGGACTCCTGAAGTGATTGAGGCCGGGCGGCCTGATACAGGCAGCGCCACACCGCGGACCGGACCTGGGCGCCAGCCGGAACGAAGACCGCAGTATAGCGGCAGTTGCCCGGTGAGGCGATGGCTGAGCGGGCAGGCGTCCGGGACAGGCCGCTGTGGAATCGCCCGGATTGCGGTACCATGGAAAGGTGGAATCCCAGGGAGAATGGGTGGGCGCCGGACGGCAGGGTTCAGCGTCAGTGGGCTGTAGCACAGGACTCCAATGACACATATCAACAAACCGATCTTGCGGGCAGTCGGCGCGGCCATGGTGATGTTCGTGCTGGGTGGCTGGGTGGCGGCGAACGCGCCGGGTGTGCCTTACAATATTGTCGAGCTGTTTGCCGGTGGGGCCATGTGGGTCACGCCCGTGCTGTTGCTGGGGGCGGTGTACGGCCTGTTTGGCGTGCCCGTTCTGCTGGCTGCGCTGTTTACCGATGGCAAACGGTGGGTGGCGCGGCTGGTGCCCTTGTTGCTGATCATCACGGCCGCAGCAGCCTGGCTGATGCTTTGGTATGCCGTTCCCGAGGAGAGCATCCACGATCTGGTGGGATCGCCGGTTCTGGACTGGCCGTGGCAATGGGAAACCCTGGGCCGGTTCGTGGCCCTGGCCCTGGTTCCGGTGACCCTGATAGCCGCCGTCGCCTGGGTGTTGCTGGTGACGGACCGCTATTACCCCAGGCGCCTGGACAATGCGGGATACGGCGCGCTGGTGGCGGTGTTGTTTCTGGCCGTCAGCCATTACGTGGTGGTGGAAGCCGCCGCCACCGACAATCTGACTGAACTGATGGCAGGTGGCGGTGGCATCCTGGCCAGCCTGGCGCTGGCGCTGTGGGTGCTGGTGTTGGGGTTTGCGGGGACTTTGCTGGCCTATTATCTGGTTCACCGGCGCCGTTTTACGGCCAACAGCGCATGGGTTTTTTTGCTGGCGCTGGCTTCCTTTCCGGTGGCCTATGGGCTCTTCTACCTGGGGACCGAGCAGGCCGTCAACAAATACGGGCAGGTGTTTTCCGCCCAGCAGTTTCTGCTCAGCACCAACCGGGAAAGCCTTGCGGACGGTATTGAGTTACTGGCGCGTTATTTGATTGCCCATGGGGCGTTTTTGGTTTTGGTGGTGCTGGCGCAATGGCCGTTCTGGCTGGCGCTGAAAGGCCTGGGTCCGGCGGCGGTGCCGGTGCAGCGCCCGCGCCGCCCAGTAGCCCGCCAGGCCTCCGGTGAGGCTCAGGCCCCAGTCAGTAACGTCCACTACTTTCCCGGGCAGCGCCAGTTGTCCCAGTTCGATCATCGCGGGCGTAACAGCGAGTACCGCCATGGCGCCGGCGATGTAAGGCCCATGCCATTTCGAAAACCGTAACCGCATCGCCGGCCACGCCAGCAAAGCTCCCAGCGGCGCAAAAAACACCAGCTTGTGAATGATTTCCGTGACGGCGCGAAACTCGGTGCTGAAGTAGTAGCTGGCGAAGGGGATCAGGTTGATGTGCTTGCTCCTTTCAAGCAGGAATGCTCTTTCTGTGCGGAAATCGAAGGGAAACCAGAAAAGGGCGGCAAGGGTGATGAGCCAGGCGCCCAGCGCCAGGGTCCACCACAGCGTGAGATGGGTCTGACGCGCTGGTGTTTGGGATGCGTCCAGTTTGAGCCATCCGAAGCGGGACAACATATCCGCCGCCGCCACCCCCAGCCCGCCGCCCGCCATGGCCGTGACAATGTCCGTGGTGTCGGTGACGCGCGAGTAAACGAACAACTGGGCCAGCTCCAGCACGGTCGCCGCGCCGACAACAAACGCAAAGCTGCGCTGGCGTGATTTTCGCGTCAGCCGGCACAGCATCGCCACCGGAACCCACAGGGCGGCATCGGTGGCCAGCTGGTAAAAAGCGCTTGCCGTGCTGTCGTAGCCGAAGGCAAACGGTATCAGATTCACCCTCCCCTCCCGCCACTTGTGGAACAGCTCTATGGGGCTGATGGTCAGGTCCAGCGGCAGCACACTGTAGGCGAAAATCACCAGCACATAGGCATACAACAGCTTTTGCGCCATGCCGCCGGTGCGATGCAGCTGCGACCAGTGTGACACCCAGGAAACAAATCGTGTGCCCAGCAGCCAGGCCAGCATCACCCCGGCGCCGGCGCCGGCCAGATTGGCGTAAATGTCATAGATGGACGGAGTGCGGGGCGGGAAAAACTGCTGCAGGAATTCGATGCCTACCGTCACCAGGGCGCAAACGCCAAAAACGATCAGCGGCAGCAGCACCCGGGCGGCGGTGTGGGTCACCCTCCAGCAGGCGCTGCACAACAGGAAAGCCAGGGGAATATACAAAATGACGTTGGTGGCGAAGTCGGTCCGTGAGGCGGTCAGCCCGCTGTCGCCGATGTGTCTGAAGTTCATCCAGGCCTCGGCCAGGGGTTTGGCAGTGAAAGCAAACGGGACGAAGCTGCCATAGATGATAAACAGCATATAAGCGAGCCCCGTCAGCCCCGCCAGTTTGTAAGGGGATCGTTCGTTCACGCGCTATCGCCTCTTGCCCGTTTTCACGCGGGCCCTCTTAAGGATCAGATATTTTATGCCAATGCACCGCCCGGCAGTAGCATGGTGGCCGGCCGGGGTGTAGTCTTGAGACAGCATGTGGCAAATTGAAGGTGCGGGTCATGCGGCAGTGGTTTTCGCTGGTGGTGTTTCTGGTGTGTTCGGCTGGTGCGTTGAACCCGTCTCTCGCAAGCGCGGAGCTGGCGGACACGGTCCGGCGGATCAAACCCAGCATTGTCGGTGTGGGCGTGTATGCCCCCACGTCCCGGCCACCGGCACGGCTGGCAGGCACGGGTTTTGTGGTGGCCGACGGACGGCATGTCATCACCAATGACCATGTGTTGCCCAAGGTGCTGGATGTGTCCAGCAAGGAGCAGCTCGCCGTGCTCATTCCCGGCGGACGATCCAATGTGCGCATCGCCGCGCGGGTGGCCACCGATCCGGTGCATGACCTGGCCCTGCTGAAAATATCCGACGCGCCTTTGCCTGCCATGCGCCTGGGGGATGCGGACCAGGTGCGCGAAGGTGAATTGTACGCATTCACCGGCTTTCCGATCGGCACTGTGTTGGGGCTCTACCCGGTCACCCACCATGGGATAGTGTCGGCGGTCACCCCTATCGCCGTTCCTCTGCTCAGAGGCCGCGATTTGAATCCGGCGCTGATCAGAAGATTGCGCTCTCCCTACACGGTTTTCCAGCTGGATGCGACCGCCTATCCGGGCAATAGCGGCAGCCCCGTGTATGACCCGGAAACGGGTGAAGTGATCGGGATCATCAACAAGGTGTTTGTAAAAGGGAGCAAAGAAGCAATGTTGGAAAATCCCAGCGGGATCACCTATGCTATTCCGGTTAAGTACGCGAAGGAACTCATTGAAAAAGCGGGCTTGGCGCCGTAGGCGCGGGCTGGTGCGTGGCTTTTTGTGTGTGCCAAAACAAAGGCGGCCCGGAGGCCGCCTGGAGTTTCTTCTTATTGTATGTAGTTATTGTGTGTCTTTTATTGTTGTTGATACCAAGCAGGCGGTTAAGCCTGTGAATCACAACCAACCACTGAGACCCAATCTCGGCCTACTCTCAAGCAAGGGGTAGGCCAAGTTTTTTAAGGACATGTTTTTTATAAAAATTAACATTGCGAGCTGCAACAGGGCTGGTGCGCCAGACGGGCCAATGTAAAATCCACCGACGTTTGTTTTGGTATTGTCCGGGTGCCCGAACAGCAGGGGGGCTCGGCTTTTCGGCGGGGAGACCGAGGTGTTTCCGGAAGTGGCGAAAGACCGTACAATACGTCGGATTGACGTTGAGGAAAGAGCTTGTAATATGTTAAGCGCTTCCAGACTGGAAGGTAGGGGATATGCGGGGACGGTTCCCGTTCTCACTAGGGGGTAAAATGATGCAGAAAACTTTGCAAGTTTGGTTGGTCGTGCTCGCGATGTCTTTGGGTGTTGGGGGTGTTGCGCAGGCGGGAACCAAAGGTGATCCCGCAGCCGGGGAGGCCAAAGCGGGCTTGTGTGGGGGATGTCACGGCTTTGACGGCAACAGCGCCGATGCCACGTTTCCCCGGCTGGCCGGCCAGTATGCTGACTACATTGTCAAGCAGATTCGCGATTTCCAAAAAGGCTTGCGCGCCAACAACGACACCATGGCCGGTATGGCGGCCATGGTAGCCAGCGTGCAGGACGCCAAGGACATCGGTGCTTACTTCTCCCAGCAGAAGAAGGCCAAGGAGCCGCTGGCGCCTGTCGACAAGAAAAAAGCGAAAGTCGGCGAAAAGATTTTTTATGAGGGCATTCCCGAAAAGAATGTCTACGGTTGCGTCAACTGTCACGGTGAGCGCGGGAATGGCAAGGCACCCAATGTGGCGCAGTTCCCGGTGATCGGTGGTCAGCACCGCGACTACATCATCAAGGAACTCAAAGACTTCAAAAGCGGTCTGCGGAGCAACGATCCGGCGGGCATGATGGCGAATATCGCCAAGGGCCTGTCGGAGGAGGAGATGGAAGCCCTGGCTAATTATTTGTCCGGCTTGCTGTAAAAGGCGCGCGCCGAACCGTGATGGAAGCGGGCCCCTGGCCCGCTTCTCATTTGTCAGAGCAGCGTGGTTTTTGCGCGGGAACGGCGCTTACCCCGCCTCCTGCACAAAGGCCACCAGATGATGGGCGGATATGCGCAATCCCACCCGTTCGCCCACCGGGTAATCATAATGGCTGGGGAACAGCGCCAGGAGAGTCGTGCCTGTGGCCAGGCGCAGGGTGTAGAGAATTTCGGCGCCTTTAAACGCTTTTTTGACGATATTGCCCTGCAGGCTGCTTTTTGGGTCGTGTAGCACGTCATCCGGCCGCAACAGCACGTCCACCTTGCTGCCGCGCTCCCAGGGGTAGGCCCGGTCGCCGCTGATGACGCCCACCTCTGTTTGAATGCTGTCCGGCGTGAGCACGGTCCCGCTCAGAAACACACCCTGACCAATGAAGTCGGCGACATAGCGGTTTGCCGGCTCGTGATAGATGTTCAACGGTGTGTCCCACTGGATCACCTGGCCGTTTTGCATGATGCCGATCATGTCGCCCAAGGCGAACGCTTCCTGCTGATCGTGAGTCACCAACACCGCGGCGATATTGTGTTCCTTCAATACATCGCGCACTTCCAGTCCCAGCCGCTCCCGCAGCTCCACGTCCAGGTTTGAAAACGGTTCATCCATGAGGATCAGCGCCGGTCGTGCCGCCAAGGCGCGGGCCAGGGCGACGCGTTGCTGTTGGCCTCCGGAGAGTTCATGGGGATAGCGCCCGCCGAAGTCGGCCAGGCCGACGGTGGCGAGCAATTGGGCAGCGGTGTTCCGCTTGGCGGTGCTTGACATGCCGCGCAGGCCGAAACAGACATTGTGGGTGACATCCATGTGGGGAAACAGCGCATAGTCCTGGAACACCATGCCCAGGCGGCGTTTTTCCGGCGGCAGGGTAAAGCCGGGACGCGAGGCGATGCTGCCGTCCAGCACGATTTCGCCCTGGGTGACAGGTTCAAAACCGGCGATGGCACGTAGTACAGTGGTTTTGCCGCAGCCGCTGGAACCCAGCAGACAAGCGATGCAACCTTTGTTTACGTGCAGGCTG
>DRLM01000068.1 GCA_011375345.1 Gammaproteobacteria bacterium | reverse complement strand
CAGCGCCTCAAGCGGCATATTCGCAAGGCGCGCAAGCGCAGTTGAGAGGGCGTCCTCAGCCGTTGATGACGCTGTTGCCGCTGCCCTGATCACTGACACGGGTAACAACGCTGCCCGGCAACTTGGTGATGGTATTGTCGCCACCAGTGAAGGTGAGGCTGTCGACGGTGGTGGCGCTTGAAAGGATCAGGATATTGTTGTTGCCGCTGATGGTGAGCTGCGTAACCTGATTGTTGCTCGCAATGGTGATGGTATTACGGTCGCCACTGATGATCAGCTCATAGGGCCGTGAGCGGTTAATGGTCTGAGTTGCATCACTGTCAGTGATTTCTATCGTCTCTCCTGCTACTTCGTTGTCACTTCAACCTTTTGCTCTGTTTCGTCGCTGTCACAAATTCTTCAGAATCCTGTCATCGTTGTGACCCACAACGCTCCTACCCTGTGCGCCTGCAATCCGCGTTCTCTTTTACCGCACAGGAGTTACCCGCATGAAACAGACACGTTTTTCCGTATCGGCCATCGCCCTGGCCATTGGCCTGTCCCTGGGGGGCATTGCCCAGGCGGAGTCGCCACAGCAGTGGTACCGTGATGGCGCCCAGGCCGTAAAACAGGCCAAGCATCTGCACAAGAACAAGCATCGCGCCAAGAATGTCATCCTCTTCGTCGGCGACGGCATGGGCATTTCCACCGCCACCGCGGCGCGTATCCTCGAAGGCCAGCTGCGTGGTGAGAACGGTGAGGAAAACCGCCTCTCCTTCGAGATGCTGCCCTACGTGGCCCTGTCGAAAACCTACAACACCAACCAGCAGACCCCGGACTCGGCCGGCACCATGACCGCCATGATGACCGGCGTGAAGTCCAAGGCCGGCGTGATTGCCGTCAACCAGTATGTCGAGCGTGGCAACTGCGCCAGTGCCATCGGCAACGAGTTGACCACCTTCCTCGAACAGGCCGAGATGGCCGGCATGTCCACCGGCGTGGTCACCACCGCCCGTATCACCCACGCCACGCCCGCCGCCACCTACGCCCACGTGCCGGAGCGCAACTGGGAGAGCGACGACAAGCTGACCGATGAGGCCAAACAGAGCGGCTGCAAGGATATCGCCCGCCAGCTCATCGAATTTCCCTATGGTGACGGCCTGGAAGTCGCCATGGGTGGTGGCCGCCGTCACTTCATCCCGCGCAGCACGGTCGATGGCGAGGGCAAGAACGGCAAGCGCAAGGACGGCCGTGACCTGACCGCTGAATGGGTGGCCAACTATGAGGACGCCGCCTATGTGTGGAATCGTGAGCAGTTCGATGCCATCGACAGCGACGAAGTGAAGCACCTGCTGGGGCTGTTCGAAAGCTCGCACATGGAATACGAGTTCGACCGTCCCACGGATGCCGGTGGTGAGCCCAAACTGTCCGAGATGACCGTCAAGGCCATCGACGTGCTGGACAACAACGACAAGGGATTCTTCCTGCATGTGGAGGCCGGCCGCATCGACCACGGCCATCATGCCGGCAATGCCTATCGTGCCCTGACCGACGCCATCGAGTTCTCCAATGCCGTCAAGGCCGCCATGGAAAGTGTGGACATGGATGAGACGCTGATTCTGGTGACCGCCGACCACAGTCACGTATTCACCATCGCCGGCTACCCGACGCGCGGCAATCCCATCCTCGGCAAGGTGGTGGGCAATGACAGTGCCGGCAACGCCAACCCCTATGCGCAGCTGGCCAAGGATGGCATGCCCTACACCACCCTGGGCTACACCAATGGCCGTGGTTTCCACGACCTCGAGAGCGGTGGCGATACCGTCTACGGCGAGCCCATCAACGCGGGCAGCCGCACGGATCTGAGCGCGGTGGACACCGAGGGCCAGGGCTTCCACCAGGAGTCGCTGGTGCCGCTGTCTTCCGAAACCCACGCCGGTGAGGACGTTGCCATCTATGCCGGTGGCCCGGGTGCGTACATGGTGCACGGTGTGCAGGAGCAGAACGTGATCTATCACGTGATGCGTGAGGCTACCCGCATGGATCGCAAGCTGAAGCGTGCGGCGCACAAGCAGCGTGATCACGACGACGACTGATTGGGGTCAGGGTCGAATGGCCCGCTTCTGAAAAAGAGTAGGGGGAGGGGGGCGCCTGGCGCTCCCTTCCCGTTTTTTCTGTATCGTGTATTTGGAGATGGATCCATGAAGATGGGCATGATGGTTTTTCTGGCGGCCGTGATGGGTGGTGCCTTGTTTGGCGTCCAGGCACAGGCCGAGGACGGGGCACAGGCTTCCCGCCCGGTGATTGCGGCACAGTTCGAAACCCGCAGCATCCAGCTGGCGCGGCGGCCACAGGCCAGTCGGCATCGATGGCACCTGCTGCGCTCGGTGCGGCAGGTGGAGGTGTGGAACGAGGGTGAGGCTCAACGCCAACGCTGGCAGCGCCGTGCCAACGGCGTCATCGACTACAGTCACCTTTTTCTGCAACCGCGCAAGAGCGTGGATTACACCGCGGGTGATCTGCGCTCCCTGGGCCGTTATCCCGACTGGATGCAGCTGAGGGGCGTGATCGATTCTGCCGTGCTACGGCAACTGACGCCCAGTGGCAACGTGGAGGTGCTGGGACGCCAGGCCGAGCGCTACCTGGGCCAGGTGAACGGCGTCGACATGGAAATCTGGTGGCTGAGTGATCTCGAACTGCCGGCGCTGGTGCGGCGTGTCCATGGCGACCGCGAGGTCAGTATCCATCTGTTGGATTTACAGACGGGGGGAGCGGCGTCGCAGTCCTTCGTTGATACCGGCAGCTATGATCACCTCGACTATGCCGACCTGGGCGACATGGAGGCCGATCCCTTCGTGCAGAAACTGCAACTGGCCGAGGGCGGGCACCGGCATCATTGAGCAGGCTGTTTACCAAGAGCAAGTCAGGATAGAGCCTGTGAAGGAAAAGCCTCATCTCTCGCCAAGGCGCAGAGGCGCAAAGAAAAAGGCCAGTAGTGGGTTGTCTTTGCGCTCTTTGCGGCTTGGCGAGAAATAAGATTTTTAGGGCTTCTAAAAGTGAAGCCTCTACTTTCCAATTGCCGGCCTCAAGCCAGCAGTAGTTCCTGCAGGATGCGTTCGTACATTTCTGACAACAGGTCGAGATCGGCCACGCTGACGCATTCGTCCACCTTGTGGATGGTGGCGTTGAGCGGGCCCAGCTCCAGCACCTGGGCGCCGGTGGGGGCGATGAAGCGGCCGTCGGAGGTGCCGCCGGCGGTGGAGAGTTCCGGGGTCTGTCCGGTGACCGCCTGCACGGCCTTCACCGCGGCGTCCACCAGCGCGCCGCTGGCGGTGAGGAAGGGCAGGCCGGAGAGTTCCCATTTCAGGTCATAGTCGAGGCCGTGCTTGTCTAGAATTGCTTCGACCTGCCGTTGCAGTTCTTCGGGCGTGACCTCGGTGGAGAAGCGGAAGTTGAACCACACCTCCAACTCGCCGGGGATGACATTGGTGGCGCCGGTGCCGCCGTTGATGTTGGAGATCTGAAAGGTGGTGGCGGGGAAGAATTCGTTGCCCGCGTCCCACTGCGCGCTGGCCAGCTCCGCCAGCGCCGGGGCGGCGAGGTGGATGGGGTTCTTCGCCAGGTGCGGATAGGCCACGTGGCCCTGTACGCCGCGCACGATCAACTTGCCGCCCAGTGAGCCACGACGGCCGTTCTTGATCACGTCGCCGACGCGCGCGGTGGAGGAAGGCTCGCCCACCAGGCAGCCGGTCATCTTCTCACCGCGCGCCTGCAGGTGCTCGACCACCTTCACCGTGCCGTCCACGGCCGGGCCTTCCTCGTCGCTGGTGATGAGAAAGCCGATGGAGCCCTTGTGATCCGGGTGCGCTTTGATGAAGCGTTCGCAGGCGGTGACCATGGCGGCGAGGCTGCCCTTCATGTCTGCCGTGCCGCGGCCGTAGAGCATGCCGTCGTCGAGGGTGGGCTCGAAGGGCGGATATTTCCAGTTGGCCTCGTCTCCCGTGGGCACCACGTCGGTGTGGCCGGCGAAGGCATACAGCGGCTCGGCGTCGCCGCGCCGCGCCCAGAAGTTGTCCACCTCGCCGAAGCGCAGGCGCTCGATGGTGAAGCCGATGGCCT
>DRLM01000067.1 GCA_011375345.1 Gammaproteobacteria bacterium | reverse complement strand
GTAGGGCAGCACCCGGTCGCCGGATTGGCGGCCGCTCTCGGTCAGGGCGATGGCGAACAGGATCCCCGCCGGCACGCCGTATTCACGGGCCACACGCTGATAAGCCGGTGGTACCGTCAACAGCGCACTCCCGCCTGTTGCGGACAAAGAAGCGGAAGCGGCCACCTGGCAATGCAAGTGCAACATCAGGGTGAACACCAGGGTTGTGGTGACCTTGCTCATGGCTGGGTACCGCCTGCGCCCGCCAGGGGAAGCAGTTGCTTGCCATCACGCACGAAAACCAGTGGCAATGCCTGCTTGTTCCCCTCGTAGAGCGCGAACAGCCCCACTCCCTTGTTGAGGGTGATGCGCTTGCTGAGCACGGCTTTGGGATCGATGCCTGCTTTGTGGGCAAAGGCGCGAATGGCTTTGACATCGTTGGTATTGGTGACATAGAGATCCAGGCCGGCAATGTCCTGACGGCCCGCCAGGCTTTTGGTCCGGGCCAGACAGTCCAGACAGGACGGGTCGGTGGACACGAACAATGCCAGGCGCTTGCCGGTGGCCGCCGCCCGGGTGAGGGAAGCCGTGGCGGCGCCGGGCAGCCGGGCGGGATCAAACATAGGCCGGCCCAGGCGTTTCCAGGCGGCCTGCACCTCGAACTCGAACGCCAGGACACGCTCCGTATCCTCGTACATCAGACGCACCAGGCGGTCGGCGTATTCGCGGCGCTCCTGAGGCGTGCGGGCGTGGATGCCCAGCACCTCCAAGGGTGAGATGTTGGCTACCGAGAAGGCGCCGCGCGGTCCCTGCATCAGCGTTTTGAATCGCTTGTATTCTGTAGCGTCGATACCCCATTGCGCCTGCATCGGCTGCGGTTCCAGGGCGGTTACGGCGCTCTCATTCGTCCGGGTGTTGGCGGCCTGGGTCACCCGGGGATCGGTCGTAGTGTTTTCCGTTGCCAGGGCGTTTTCCAGGCCAATGCCCAGCAGGGCCACGGACCAAAGGATCAGGAAGCGGATCATCGCGTTCCTCCCGGCCGGCAGGTGCGCCCGCCTGGCAACAGGCACACGCGGTCACGCCAGGAACGGCTGAGGTCGCAAACCCGGTAGGGCGCATCCGTCGTCGGACAGGCTGCTGCCGGGGCGCTCTTCGCAACCGGCGCGGCGGTGGGCGAGGGTGGTCTGTTGCGATGGGGTTGGCCGGCAGTATTGTCGGGTATCGGCGGCAGGTCAGCCGTACTGTCCCGACGGTCTGGTTTGGACAAGGTACTGCAACCGCCAAGGCCTATCCCGCCAATGATGACAAGGCCCCACAGGAGAAAACGCCCGGACCGGTTCATCATGGCGCCACCTCCAAGGTGGCATCGAGGCCGTTGCGGCTGAAATGCGCCCGGCCCGTGGCGGGATCGGCGCTCAATAACCGCCAGCCTGACAGCGCGTCACCCACGGACAAGAACTGTTCGCCCTTGGCCGAGCGGATCACTACGGATGGTTTGCCGTCCCACCAGTCGACGGCGGTAATGCGAAACGGCAGAGAAGCGCCGCGCCGGCGGGCGCCGGCTTTGCCGTGCAACTGTTTCCAGTTGTCCCCGGCGCGCTGTTCCACGTGGATCAAGCGCTGATCGAACTGCTGCAGCTCTGCGGTGAACTGGGCCAGGGCGTCGCTGTCCCTGGTCTGCTGCAGGGCATCGATTCTGCTGGCCAGGGTGGCGATGGTGGATTCAATACCGGTCAGCCGGGCGTTCACCGCATCCGATGAGGCTGCCATGTCGTGACGCAGGCTGGACTGGTTGGCCGCCAGGGTATCCAGGGAATCCTCGACCCGGACCAGTCGCGCATCCAGAGCGCGCCCGTCGTCAGGCGGGTTGTCGAGAGGGTCGCTCACAGTCTGGGGTGGCTGTTGGGTCGTCGGTCCGGCGGCCGGGGTACTCCCCGTTGCGCCACTGTCCGGTGAAGCACCCGCCACTTCCGACGATGTGGCTACTGCTGCAGCTTTGGGCGTAAACAGCAGGGTTTTCATTGCCACACCTGCGCCAACAAGAATCACCAGGGAGAAAATGACCACAGCCAGCTTGGTCATGGTGCTGTTGCCTGTCTTGCCGGTGGCCGTGGAGGTTTTACTGGGCGCGTCTTCCAGATTCGGCAGGCCGGTTGTCCGGTTTGAACTCATGCTGTTGTCTCCAGTTTCATTTCCACAACCTCCCAAGCCAGCTTCGGGGGTCCTTGCGTTCCTTGGCTTCGGCCCGGAGGCGTGTGAGTAGTGACAGGGCTTGCGCACAGTCGAGAATTTCCTTCGTGTTCTTCAGGAAGTCCTCTACCTGGAGCTGGGGCCGGTAATGGTCGAGCTTCCAGCCGCCCGTATCGTCGCGTGACAGAAGTTGGTTTTGCGGCGTGAAAAGAAACGGAAGCTGATGTGCTTGGGCGTAACCGCTGAGTGCCTGGTAATAGTGATAAAAAGCCCAATCCACCTGATGACGAACGACCGTTACGCCATGGAGCATGGTGCGGCCGGCATAGTGGAAATCGAATTTGGCGATGCAACTGCGATGGTGGCCATCGACGGAGACGTAGTAGTCCAGGCCGTCCAGGCTGACATAGTGCATGGCGGGCTTTTTTGGTGCGGTGTCCAGGTAGTAGCCGGGGTTGGAACGGTGCAAGGACAGATTGATGTCCATACGCTTGCCGCCATTGAGAAACTCAAGCCAGGTTTTTCCCTGATAGTCGGGATGTTGGGTGCCCACCACCCGGTGGATGTTGATCGATTCCTGGTCGCT
>DRLM01000066.1 GCA_011375345.1 Gammaproteobacteria bacterium | reverse complement strand
CGACCCTGCGGGCGAATCAACTGCGGCTGTACTTTTCTTCCTTCGCCTATGTCCTGCTGCATGGCCTGCGCCGGCTGGGCCTGGCCGGAACGGCGTTCGCCAGGGCCCAGAGCACGACGATCCGCCTGAAGCTGCTGAAAATCGGTGCCCGCCTGCGCCTGACGGTGCGCAAGGTCTGGCTGTCCTTCTCGGAAACATATCCGTACGCCGGCGACATCGCCCGGATCCTGAGCAACCTCAACCGCCACCCCCCCTGGTCGCCCTCCGGATAGACCTTCCCCTATCCCACAACGCCGCCACAAGCCATCAGACACCGGTGCTGAGGAGCGGGTACGCCTGCTTGGTTGAAAAAGTCCCCTCCCCGCGATGTCGGAGAGCCAAAAAATACGCAAATCCCCATCCTGGCAAGCGCGTTGGCACGAGGAAGGGGCTCTCGGGCTGCCTCGGCCACATCCTGGCACTAAATAACGCCGAAGTCAGATGATCGGTGAGCGATGCGGGTTAGTTTCGGCTTTTGATTGGATCAAACGCTACATTTTCGATAACTTGTTCATTCGCGCGCCGTCCCGCTTCGCGCCCAAAGTGCTGTATCGGCAATACCGGCTTTCGATATCCTCGGTTCCCAGAGCTTCTCGCGGGTTGCTCCAGCAGGGACCGGATGCTGGGGTTTGGGAACTGCCCGCTTGTTTTGCGCCGCAACACCGAAGCCGTCCACCGTGGAATAGTTCGGGGTTTTCCCGGGTAAGGCGATCAAGTCCTTAACATATTCTTTGCGAGCATCGGCTTATTCCATCTGATTGTTTGTTGGATAACGGGAACAATCTTGAAAGCATCGCCCGAATACAATGGACGAGGCCACCGCAGGACTGGCGTTTTGTTGTTTATATGCGACATATAAACCCACTGTGTTGCTAAATTAAATAAAAATGTTGCATTTCGGCCCAAACGCCGCTAGATTTCGCTCTGAGATTTTGGATGGCCGCCCCCGCCGTGGGGGCTGACAGGAATGGGAGATACGATATGAACAAAAAGCTGATTGCTTTGGCTGTGGCGGGTGCTTTGGCGGCGCCTTTGGCGGCACAGGCTGGTGAGACCAGCGTGTCGGGTTTTGCCGATATCTATTACCGGATCAGCGACGATGCGAGTCCTACCAGCGAAAGCGCCTTCAGCGCCAACGGCGAGGTGGACTTTATCCGCACTCAAGGCGCTGTGACCGTGCGTTTGGATGTGGACGTTCGTTTGGGTCAGTCCTCTCGAATGGCTTGGAACGACAAAGACAAGGATGGGGTTGACCAACCAAATGAATATATAGATACAAACGGTGCCAATATTGAGCAGGCCTTCGCCGCTTGGGGCATCAACGACATGTTCACCGTGCTGGGCGGTGTGTTCAACAACCCCATCGGCTTCGAAAAGGAAGACGTGGTGGACATGTACCAAGTCAGCCACGGTTTGATTTGGGACATTTTGGACGGTCAAACCAGCCTGCCCGGCAACAACATCGCCGGCTTGGCGGTCACTGGCAACTTTGGCATGTTCAGCGGTACCGTGGGCTACCTCAATGACATCGGTGGCGTCGCAGAAGAAAACTCCCTGGCCGTGGTCTTGGGTTTGATGCCGGTTGACGGCTTGAATCTGGAGCTGGGTTATGTCAGCCAGGACGCTGGCGCGGGTGACGTGGTGGACTTCAATGTCGAGTATAATGTAAGCGGTTTCACCGTGGCGGCTGAGTACCTGCAAGCCGACAAGATCGTGGACAATGCCTACGGTGTTATGGGTAACTATGACTTCGGCATGGGTGGAGTGACCGCTCGCTGGGAGACCATGAGCTTTGAAGCAGCTGGTACCGATGATACCACGGCAACCACCTTGGCGGGTTACTACAACGTGGCCGACAATCTGAGCGTGCTGTTGGAATGGCGTAACAACGACAATACCGCTGGGTTTGGCGGTGCCGACGCTGGTGATGGCGACGTCGTCCAGCTGGAGATTATCGGCACATTCTAAGCGTTTTCCGATACGTTCCCAACATCAAAGAAAGCCGGGCTGCGCCCGGCTTTTTTTATGACGGGGCATGGTTGGCGGTTCACCCATGAAACGAAGTGTTGTTTCGGTACGGGTGCTGTTGTAGATTTACCGCCTTTGTTACATTTCTGTTAACTTGAAGGCTGCGGTGTCGCGTCGGTTTGGGGGGCGGGTTTGACCTGCTCTTCAGGCGGATGGATGCTGGCGGTGTGGGGTTTTTTTAAAAACGGGGAATGAGGGAGGTTTTTTTGATGAGCAGGAATCTGTGTGTGGCCGCCGTGGCGGTGGCCCTGGGTCTGAGTGGGGCGGCGCAGGCGGACGTGGGCGTCAAGGGCGTGGTGGACCTGTCCATCAACAGCTCGGACAATGGCGCGCCCGACGGTGACGGCCTCGGGCTGCACAGCAACAAAACCCGTTTTCGCGTGTACGGCGATGAAGAGTTCGGGAACGGTGTTAAGGCGATCTGGCAGATCGAGACGCAATTGGATTTCGATACCGGGGTTCAAAGCAATGGTACTGACAACTTCGGTATCAAAGCCCGCAATACTTTCCTGGGTCTGGAAGGGGTTTTTGGCGCCGTGCTCGCCGGCAAGTATGACAGCCCTTACAAGCAGTCCACCGCCAAGCTGGACATCTTTTCCAACAGCCCCAGCGACTACAATGCGGTGATCGGGGAAAACGAAGGCAGCACCAACGATCACGACACCCGCGCCGCCAACACCTTGTTTTACCGCACCCCCGAACTGGGCGGTTTCCAGGGCATGGTGGCGTATATCTTCGACGAGACCCGGGACGGCGTGGATGACGACGGCTACAGCATCGGCGCCACGTTCAAGATCGCCGGTTTGTATCTGGGGGCCGGCTACGAGTCCTTCAATCAGCAGGGTGCCGGCGGGGATGATGATACGGCGGTGAAGCTGGGCGGTTCATACACCTTCGCCGATGTCACCAAGGTGGGCCTGGTGTGGGAGTCCCTGGACGGTGGCGGCAAGGGCAACGATCGTGACGCCTGGTATCTGAATGTTTCCCAGCGCCTGGGCACCTGGACCCTCAAGGCCGCTTACGGCATGTTGGACGACCTGGGCGGCACCGCCAGCAGTGGCGCCGAACACTACGCCCTGGGCGTGTGGAAAGAACTCAGCGCCAACACGGATTTGTACCTGACCTATGCCATGACCAGCAACGACCGCAACGCCAGCTATGGCCTGGATCAGCTCAAGGCGGGGCCGGCCGGGGCGGACGTCAGCGTCATCGCCTTCGGCCTCAAGCACGCGCTGGCTTCCAAGTAGTTAATATTGCGGGGCGCCGGCTTTGCCCGGACGGTGGCCGGCCGGGGTCCGCAGGGTAGTGTCCGGGGGGGCAGGGGACACGGGCCAGCGCCCTGTTGTGCCGTGGCGCTCCCCCCCGGCCCGGCTCAGCGGCCGGTGATGCTGCTTCAGTTCTGCGTGGCGGGGGATGACAAGTTTTTTCGCGAAGAGATTCCATTAGTGCTTGTCACGGGCGCATGAAATTGACAGAATCTGTCTGACTTAATGTTCCCTCGGGGGAGAGGTGATATGAGGGCAGCGCGGGGGTTAGCGCTGAGCAAGGTAAGTCTGAGTCTGGTGCTCGTGCTGCTGGGGGGGCAGGCCGTGGCCGGTGTCTTCAACACCAAGCACAATCTGAGCGCGGACGGGCTCAACGCGGCCAGCAACACCAGCGGCACGCGGGAAATCTGCGTGTTCTGCCACACCCCCCACGGAGGCGATGCCAGCGCCGCCGTCCCCCTCTGGAACCGTCACATCGACCCCACCGGTTTTGAAACCTACGACCAACTGGGAACCACCACCCTGGACGCCGCCATAGAGCCCGTGGGCTCGGTGTCGGTGGCCTGCCTGTCCTGCCACGACGGCAGTCAGGCCATGGATTCCCTGATCAATGAGCCGGGCTCGGTTACCGAGGTTCCCGGCTTTTTTAACGGCACCTGGAGCGGCCAGGCGGTGAGCACCGAGGGCCGTATCGGCCCGCCCGCCGTGATCACCAACCTGGGCAAGGACCTCACCAACGACCACCCCATCGGCATCCAGTTCGCCGGGGGCGGGTATTCCCTGTCCAATCCAGGCGGCCCCGGCGCCGATCCCGATTTCAACCACGCCAGTTCCGAAATTCTCGGCACCAGCCGGGTGTGGTGGGTGAACACGCCCCAGGGCACCTCGGGATTTGAACGCACCGATTTGAAACTCTACACCCGCGTGGCGTCGCGGGGAAAATATGTGGGCGAGGCACAGCCCTACGTGGAGTGCGCCTCCTGCCACGATCCGCATGTGGACGAAAATCCCACCTTTTTGCGGATCGATCCGGGCGGCAGCGCCGTGTGCCTGACCTGCCACAACAAATAAGTAAGCACGGCATAAGGCTGCTGATTTTTGGGGAGCGTGACGAAGAAGAGGGGGAATTTGCGGGTTCAGACTCGCCAGACTCCAACGAGGGGGGGGGAGAAGCGGTGCCAATGCTGGGGGGCATGGCGCCGCGCAGTGACGGGCCTGGCTGGGATAGCCGCACTGGCGGCCGCTTCGCTTCCGGCGGGCGGCCAGGAAGACAAGGATGTCTTCGCTACCGTCGGCGGTGAGCCGGTGAGTGTCGCCGCGTTCGAGGCGGCTCTTCACCGTGCCGCCCGCCAAAAATTCTTCCACGGCTTGCCGGACAATGCAGACCTCGCCGCATTGCGGCAGCAAGTGCGACAGAATCTGATTCAGCAGGTGATGCTGCTACAAGAGGCGCGCCGCCGCGGTCTGCTCACTGCGGCGGACGGGGCCCGTTCGGACATCCGGGCCATCAGGGCCCTGCGGGAGCAGGTGTATGAGGCGGTGGCGCCGCCTGCGGAATCCGACGTGCGGGCCTACTATCGCGCTCACGCGGACAGGTTCACGACGCCGGAGCGCTTGCGCGTGGCGTTGATCTTGCTTAAGGTGCAAGCCTCGGCAGGTCAGGCCGTGTGGCAGGCGGCCTATGATGAAGCCGCGCGTTTGCGGGAAAAAATCAACAAGGGGGCGGATTTCGCCGCCCTGGCGCGCATCCATTCCGCCGACCCGTCGGCCCAGAAGGGCGGTGACTTGGGAGAGATTCATCGGGGGATGCTGGCGCCGCCGGCGGAACGCGCCCTGGAGAAGCTCAAGCCCGGTGAAACATCCGAGCCGGTGGTGCTGTTGCAAGGGGTGGCACTGTTCCGGCTGGTGGCGCGGGAGGCGCCCAGGCTGAATCCCTTCGGGCGCGTGGCTGAGCGCGCCAAAGGCTTGCTGCTCCGCGAGCGCCGGGAGGAGGCGTGGGCGGCATTCAAAAACGAACTTGAGGCGAAAACGCCTGTTGTGATGGGCGCTGACTGGGCGCCGGAACAATAGCTGCCGCATCATTTGGGGCGGGGCTTTGTTCAAATTCAGAGGGTTTCGACGGGGGCTCGCGGTTCCTGTTGATGGGGTCCGGAATTGGCGCCCGCGACCAGCGGCTGGCCAATGGGATTAATAATAAAAGGGGGAAGGGGATGCCGGTCTCGAGTGTCGTGTGGCCATTGGCGTGCCCTCCTGGGGCGACACCACTGATACTACACACCGGGGACGTATGAGGGCGGCGCTGCGGTTCAATATCCGGCGTTCCGTCGCGGTGTGCCTGCTGGGCCTGGGCTTCGTCTCCGGCGCGCCGGCCCTGCCTGTGGACTGGTCGGGAAGCTTGGGTTACAGCTATCGCAAGCTGGACACCGATACGGCGGACGCGACCAGCCATCAGTTGATTGCCTCCCTGCGCCTGCGGACCTACATCTGGCAGCCTTGGTTTGCCACCGCCGAAGGTGGCATCAACTTTTCCCGCGACAGCTCCGATGTGGAAAACAGCGCCGGCCGCAGCGAAACGGATTCCGACATTCTGTCCGGCGACGCGGTGTTGAACATCCTGCCCCGCAGTCAGACGCCGTTCCGGGTGCTCTACCAGACCACCGACAGCCGGGTGGACGACGTCAGAATCACCAACCCGCTGGTGACCCTGACCAGTGAGGAGTTCACTACCGAGCATCTGGAATTGCGGCAGTCCTACATCACCGACGCCGGCCACCGCCTGCAGGCTTATTACGCCACCCGCAACTGGAAGTCGGACAGCAGCGGCACCTTCGACGACGAACTGATGGGCCTGGAACTGGACTGGCGGCCGCCCAGGCAGCGCCTGCTTGCCAAGGTCAATCAGCGCACCACGGAGCAGTCCAGCAAGGACCGCCACCAGGACGATTTGATCGTGGACGTGGACCACTACTGGTATGTGGGCGATGCCCTGCGGGTGGATACCAAGGCCAGCCTGTACGATCTGGATACCAGCTTCGAGGGCGTGACCGGCCTGGTGGACACCACGTCCACCAAAATCATGCAAGTGTCCAGCTTCGCTTTCTGGCGGCCGATGACACGGCGGGTGCGGCTCAGCGGAGGGCTGCGTGCCTACGACATGAGCGGGGAGAACTCGGCGCAATCCAGCGACCAGACCAGCTTGAGCGGCAGCGTCGGCGCCTATTTCCAGCAGACCAAGCGTCTGCGCTGGGATGTCAGCGGCTCCTTCACGCGCTCTGAGATCGGCGGGG
>DRLM01000065.1 GCA_011375345.1 Gammaproteobacteria bacterium | reverse complement strand
GACCGCGGGCGGCACACCGGCTGCTGTTGAATCGGCTTTGTCGCCCCCTTTTCCCGCCGCGGCTGACTCCGGCCGCCGCAATCCCTACAATTCACATCATGGCCGGCCGCATTCCACAAGGCTTTATCGACGACCTCATCTCCCGCGTTGATATCGTGGAAGTCATCGGCGCACGCCTGCCCCTGCGCAAAGTGGGCCGCGAATACCAGGCCCGCTGCCCCTTCCACGACGAAAAAACCCCGTCCTTCACCGTCAGTCCCACCAAACAGTTTTATCACTGTTTCGGTTGCGGCGCCCACGGCACCGCCATCACCTTTCTGATGGAATACGAGCACGCGGGCTTTGTCGACGCAGTGGATGAGCTGGCCAGACTGGTGGGCCTGTCCCTGCCCAGGCCCGAAGCGGGCGCCGAGACGCCCAATCACCAACCCCTGTACGACCTGTTGACGGAGGCGGAAGCTTGGTTTCGCGCCCGGCTGCGCGACAACCCCGACGCCGTCGCCTATCTCAAAGGCCGCGGCCTCAGCGGACGCACCGCGGCCGACTTCAGCATCGGCTATGCCCCGCCCGGCTGGGACGGCCTGCTCGGCCACCTGGGACAAACGCCGGCACAACGCGAGGCCCTGATCGCGGCAGGCCTGGTGGTCAAAAAAGACAGCGGCGCCTGCTACGACCGTTTCCGTCACCGCATCGTATTCCCCATCCGCGACCGGCGTGGCCGGGTGATCGGCTTCGGCGGACGGGTGATCGGCGATGATACCCCCAAGTATCTGAATTCCCCCGAAACAGCCCTGTTTCACAAAGGGCGCGAGCTCTACGGGCTCTACGAGGCACAACGCGCTCTGGGACGCCTGGAAAGCGTCTTGGTGGTGGAAGGCTACATGGATGTGGTCGCCCTGGCCGAACACGGCATACGCCACGCCGTGGCCACCCTGGGCACCGCCACCACCCGCGAGCACCTGGAGCGTTTGTTCCGGCTAAGCAGCGAAGTGTTGTTTTGCTTCGATGGTGACCGTGCCGGCCGCGCCGCCGCCTGGCGCGCTTTGGAACAAGTCTTCCCCCTCATGGTGGAAGGGCGCCAGGCGCGCTTCCTGTTTTTTCCGGAAGGGGACGACCCGGATTCCGTCGTGAGACGGGAGGGCGCCGAGGGGTTTCGGGCCCGGATTGCAAAATCGGTCCCACTATCGACTTTTTTCTATGAAACCCTGGCCGGCCAAACCGACATGAACAGTATGGACGGTCGCGCCCGCTTGGTGGAATTGGCACGACCCTTGATTGCCAGGCTCCCCGCGGGCGTATTCCGACACCTGATGCTGGACCAGCTCGCCGAGCGGGCCAGGGTGGAGCGCAGAGCACTGCGCCGCGCCCTGGGCAGCGGCGCCGCATTCAGGCCGCTGCCGGGGCACTCGGGGAAGAACCGGCCTCCTTTGTCGCCGGTGGGCAAGGCCGTCGCCCTGCTGTTGCGCCGGCCCGACCTGGCCGGCGCGGCGGGCGATCCGCAGCGGTGGTGCGATCTGGCCGTGGAGGATCTAAACTTGCTGTGTGCCCTGCTTGAACTTTTGCAGCACAAACCGCATCTTAGCCTGGGCGGAATCCTGGAACAGTGGCGCGGCAAGGAGCAGGGGGAACGGTTGGCCCAGCTGGCCACCTGGAACGAACCCCTGTCGGATGAAGAAGTGGAAACAGAATTCCGGGCGGTAGTCCACTGGCTGGACGGCCGGCGGCACAACGAACGGACGAAGCGGCTGTTGTCCAAGGCGGCAGGGGAAGGCCTGAGCGCCGAAGAAAAAACGGAACTGAAACACCTGCTCGCGGCGCCCCCCCTTACCCCCGCATGAAAAACAGGGGACTTCGCAACCGCGGGCAGACTATTATACAATGATCGGCTTATTTTACTTGGTGTCATTTGAGTGACATGGGTCCATGATGAACCACGAGCAGCAGCAATCGCAACTAAAAGTACTGATCGCCCACGGCAAGGAACAGGGCTTCCTGACCTACCGTGAGGTCAACGATCATCTGCCGGACGAAATCGTCGATCCGGAGCAGATCGAAGACATCATCAACATGATCAACGACATGGGCATCCCCGTGCACGAGACTGCGCCCGATGCCGATGCCCTGATCCTGTCCGACAACACCGTCACTGACGACGACGCCGCCGAAGAGGCCGCCGCCGCCCTGGCCACAGTGGACAGCGAATTCGGCCGCACCACTGACCCCGTGCGCATGTACATGCGGGAGATGGGCACCGTCGAACTCCTCACCCGCGAAGGCGAAATTCAAATCGCCAAACGCATCGAAGACGGCGAAAATCAAGTACTGCTGGCGCTGTCCCACTACCCCGAAGCAATCGCGGAGCTGCTGCGCGTATTTGCGCGGGTGGAAGCGGGCGAGGTGCGCCTGGCCGACGTTGTGCGGGGAATCCACGATCCCGAGGAAGAGGCCGCGCCCTCCGCCGCTGCCCAGACAGAAAAGACGGCCGTCAGCGGGGAAACAAGCAGCTCCGGTGATGGCGGCGATGACGACGAGGAAGAGGACGACACCGCGACCGACAACGGCGTAGACCCTGAAGCGGTGCGGGAACGCATCGCGGCGCTGGCCGGCTTGTACGAGCGATGGTCGGCGCTCGGCGCCAAAGGGGGCAAGCCCGGGGCCAAAGTCAAAGCGCTGCGCAAAGCCATGAGCGAAAGATTTCTGGAACTCAAGCTGGCGCCGCCTTTCGTTGACAGCCTGGTGATCTATCTGCGTGCCACCGTGGAATGTATCCGCGGCCATGAGCGCGAAGTGATGGACATCTGCGTGGGCCGGGCGCGCATGCCGCGCAAACACTTCATCACCTCTTTCCCTGATCACGAAGCCAACCCGGCCTGGGTGGATCAGGAAATCGCATCGGGAGAACCTTACGCCAAAATGTTGGCCGAGCGCGCCGAAGACGTGCGCAAGATCCAGGAAAAGCTGGCGGCCATTCAGGCGCATTGCGGCATGAGTATCGGCGAAATCAAAGACACCAACCGCAAGGTGTCCATCGGCGAAGCAAAGGCCCGCCGCGCCAAAAAGGAAATGGTGGAAGCCAATCTCCGCCTGGTGATCTCCATCGCCAAGAAATACACCAACCGGGGCCTGCAGTTCCTGGACTTGATCCAGGAAGGCAATATCGGCCTGATGAAAGCCGTGGACAAATTCGAATACCGCCGCGGGTACAAGTTCTCCACCTACGCGACCTGGTGGATCCGCCAGGCCATAACCCGCTCCATCGCCGACCAGGCGCGCACCATTCGCATCCCCGTGCACATGATCGAGACCATCAACAAGCTCAACCGCATCTCCCGCCAGATGCTGCAGGAAATGGGCCGCGACCCCACACCGGAAGAGCTGGCCGAACGCATGGAAATGCCGGAAGAAAAAGTCCGCAAAGTGCTGAAAATTGCCAAGGAACCCATTTCCATGGAAACCCCCATCGGCGATGACGAGGACTCGCACCTGGGCGATTTTATCGAAGACGTCAACGACATCGCCCCCCCCGACGCGGCCACCTTCGAGGGTTTGCGGGAAGCCACCAAATACGTGCTGGAAAGCCTGACAGCGCGGGAGGCGAAAGTACTGCGCATGCGTTTTGGCATCGGCATGAACACCGACCACACGCTGGAGGAAGTGGGCAAACAATTCGACGTGACGCGGGAGCGCATCCGGCAGATTGAGGCCAAGGCCTTGCGCAAACTGCGCCACCCCACCCGCTCCGAGCAACTGCGGAGTTTCCTCGACTCAGCGTAAAACCCCCCGCCGCCTTTGCCGGAGCGGCGGCATCTTCTATACTCCCTCCGCGTTCTCCGGGCCTGTAGCTCAGTTGGTTAGAGCAGGGGACTCATAATCCCTTGGTCCCAGGTTCGAGTCCTGGCGGGCCCACCATCATTCAGAACAACCCATCCCCACCAAGAAATTTCATAATTCGGCCCTGTTCACGGGACACGAGGACCGACCATGAACATCAAGTTCTCCGAGGACGTGGTGCCGCTCACGGACCTCAAGACCAGTCCGGGCCGGGAGGTGAAACACACCGCGGAGACCCACCGGCCCGTGCTGGTCACCAGCCGCGGGCGGGGCGTGGCCGTGGTGCAGTCGGTGGCGGACTTCGAGACCGCCGAGGAGGAACGCGCCTTCATGCGCGCCGTGGTGGAGGGCCTGGCCGACCTGGATGCGGGACGCGAGGTCAGCCTGGCGGAGGCCCGGGCACGGCTCGGCCTGAAATAGCCCTGTGCCGGCACCCCCGCCGTCACCTTCGCCGAATCCGCGCCGGCGGACCTGGAGGCGATCCTGGGCTGGTACGCGGAACAGGACATGCCGGAAGCCAGACAGTGGCTGGTGGCAACTTTTCAGATCGACGCTATGCGGCCCACAACTCCGATAACTGCTCCGCCTGCTCCAGAACCGTTTGCGTGGCCTTCTCCTGCTTGTCGGGTGGGTAGCCGTGCTTGCGCAGGATGCGCTTGACGATCACCCGCATTTTCGCCCGCACGTCCTCGCGGCAGGTCCAGTCGATGGTTACGTTGGCGCGCACTGCTTCGACCAGTTCGCGGGCGATGCCGCGCAAGGTCTCGTCTCCCAGCACGGCGACGGCGCTGTCGTTGGTCTCCAGGGCGTCGTAGAAGGCCAGTTCGTCCTCGGAGAGCCCCAGTTCCTCGCCCCGGCGGTCGGCCTCGCGCATCTCCTTGGCCAGTTGGATCAGCTCCTCGATCACCTGGGCCGCCTCGATGGCGCGGTTCTGGTAGCGGCGCAGGGATTGTTCCAGCATTTCGGCGAATGAGCGCGCCTGCACCAGATTCCTGCGCCGGCGGGTCTTGATCTCGCCCTTCAGCAGCTTTTGCAACAGCTCCACCGCCAGGTTGCGCTGGGGCATGCCGCGCATCTCGGCCAGGAACTCATCGGACAGGATGGAGATGTCCGGCTTCTCCAGCCCGGCGGCGGCAAAGACATCGATCACCCCCTCGGGGGCCACGGCCCTGGCGATGATTTGGCGCACGGCGTGGTCCAGCTCCTCTTCCGGCCGAGCATCCCCCGGCGCCCGCTTGGCCAGCACGCTCTGCACAGCCTGGAAAAAAGCGACGTCGTCGCGGATTCTCAGCGCTTCCTCGTGAGGCACGGCCAGGGCGAAGGCCTGGGAAAGCTCGCGCACGGCCTTGATGAGACGGTCCTTGCCGTTTTCCTGGGCCAGGATGTGCTCCTGCGCCGCCGGCAGCAGGCTCAGGCGCTCCTGCGGCGTGCCGCCGACCCATGCCGACCAGTCGAAGCCCCCTACGACGCCGTCAGGCGTCGTGTACGAATCGAAGAGTCCACAGCAGACTTCGTATTTCTCCTGCATCAGGGCCACGGCCTCGTCCTGGTCCAGTGCCGTGCGGCCGGTGCCGCCGCTCTCGGTGTAGGTGGCCAGCGCGCTCTTGAGTTCCTGCGCCAGGCCGATGTAGTCCACCACCAGCCCGCCTGGCTTGTCGCGGAAGACGCGGTTCACGCGGGCGATGGCCTGCATCAGTCCGTGGCCGCGCATGGGCTTGTCGATGTACAGGGTGTGGAGCACTGGTGCGTCGAAGCCGGTGAGCCACATGTCGCGGACGATGACCATTC
>DRLM01000064.1 GCA_011375345.1 Gammaproteobacteria bacterium | reverse complement strand
CGATGGGAAGAATCCGGAGAAATGGTCGTCGGAAGACAAGTTTGCCATTGTATTGGAGGCCGCCTCCCTGAATGAGGCCGGGCTGGCGGAATACTGTCGCCGGAAAGGCCTGTACGCCGAGCAGATCGAGGCCTGGCGCAAGGCATTGCGGCACCGGGATGTGCCGCCATTGACGCCAGTCACTGGGAGTCCGCGAAACACCCGCCATTTTTCGAAATGGCGGGCGGATGTCGCGGGCAGCAATCAAACAGGTCAGGACGGCCTGGTTGATTGCCGGGTTAACAGTTGGATGGCGGTCCTGGGTTTCGCCCTGTTCAGCGCAGCGGCCCAGGCCTCCGGCCCGGAACGGCTGGCGGATTTTTTCGACGGCCTGACCACCCTGCGCGCCGAGTTTCGGCAGACGGTGCAGGACGTACGCCTCAACGTCAACGAACAGGCCAGCGGCACGGTGATGATTCAACGCCCGGGCCGTTTCCGCTGGGACTACCGGGAACCCTACGAACAACTCATCGTGGCAGATGGCGAGAAAATCTGGATGTATGACGTGGACCTGGAACAGATCACCGTCAAACCGCTGGATGATACGCTGGGTGACACCCCGGCTCAGTTGCTCAGCACCACCCGGCCCCTGGAAGAATCCTTCACGGTTTTCGACGACGGCCAGGCAGACGGCCTGGAGTGGGCGCGCTTGCTGCCCAAATCCAAGGACGGCAATTTCCAGCAAGTGCGGCTGGGCTTTGACGGTCAGACATTGCGCCGTATGGAGTTGCAAGACAGCTTCAATCAAACCACCCGCCTGGATTTCAGCGCCGTAGAACGCAACCCCCCCCTGGATCCGGCTGCCTTCCGCTTTGTTCCGCCGCCGGGAGTGGACGTGGTGGGCGAATGACCAGCGGCGGCTTGTTCGATGCCGCCGCCCGCGCCGGTCAACCTTTGGCGGACCGCATGCGGCCGCGGGAGCTGGACAGCTTTGCCGGACAGCAGCATTTGCTCGGTCCGGGCAAACCCCTGCGCCTGGCCATCGAAGCGGGACGGTTGCACTCCATGATTTTCTGGGGGCCACCGGGCACAGGCAAAACCACCCTGGCGCGGCTCATCGCCCGGCGGGTGGACGCCCAGTTCCTCAGTCTCTCCGCCGTATTGGCCGGTGTCAAAGACGTGCGCGCCGCCGTGGAGCAAGCCCGCCAATGGCAGGCAGAGCAGGGGCGTGGCACGGTGCTGTTCGTGGACGAAGTGCACCGCTTCAACAAGGCCCAGCAGGATGCCTTTTTGCCTCATATCGAAGACGGCACCTTCACCTTCATTGGCGCCACCACCGAAAACCCCTCATTCGAATTGAACAACGCGCTTTTGTCCCGTGCCAGAGTCTACGTGCTCCGGCGCCTGACGCCGGCGGATTTGCGCCAAGTGGTGGACCGCGCCTTGATTGACTCTGACCACGGCCTGGGTCAGCATGCCCCCAACATGGCCGGGGAGCTGCGGGATCGTCTCTGTGAGGCCGCCGATGGTGATGCCCGCCGGGTGCTGAACTTTCTTGAAATCGCCGCCGATCTGGCCGGGCCCGGCCCTGATGGCGGGCACATCACCGAAGCACTGCTGGACGAGGTGCTGAGCGGCGGCGTGCGCCGCTTCGACAAAGGCGGCGAGGCCTTTTTTGATCAAATATCAGCCCTGCACAAATCGGTGCGTGGCACCGCCCCCGACGCTGCGCTGTACTGGCTGGCCCGCATGCTGGACGGTGGCTGCGATCTCCTCTACATCGCCCGCCGTGTGGTGCGCATGGCCTCGGAGGATATCGGCAACGCCGACCCCCGCGGCCTGCAGCTGGCCCTGGCCGCCTGGGACGCGCAAGCGCGCCTGGGCAGCCCCGAGGGCGAACTGGCCCTGGCCCAGGCCGTGGCCTATCTCGCCTGTGCGCCCAAGAGCAACGCCGTCTACACCGCCTTTGGGGCGGCCATGAGCGATGCCAGAAAAGAAGGCTCTCTGGATGTGCCGCTGCACTTGCGCAATGCGCCGACGCGACTGATGAAGGCCCTGGACTACGGCAAACAGTACCGATACGCCCACGATGAAGCGGATGCCTACGTGGCAGGGGAGCGCTATTTTCCGGAAGAAATGGGCGAGCGCGTGTATTATCATCCGGCTCCCCGCGGGCTTGAAATAAAAATCGGCGAAAAACTGGCCGGGCTGCGGGCTTTGGACAACAAGCATCGGCGGGGATAAACCACGGAGGGCGCTGGGCAAAACATATGTGGGTGCGTGTCACTGTTGTGTTTGGTAACGCCTGCCTTCCCTTGTAAAACAAGGGGGTATGCATCCAGATTTTCCGCCAGGCGCGGCGCATCCGCGACACTGCATTTCGGCGGCTCCCACCAACAGCGGATGCCCAATGCATTCCGTGTGCTCGGAAGTGAAACAAGCAACGATATGAACCAACTCATCGCCATTGCTGTGGGCGGCGCCGTGGGTGCCGTGTTGCGTTTCGGGGTGTCCACCGCCACTTACAACATACTGGGGCGCAGTTTCCCCTTTGGCACGTTGATGGTCAATGTGCTGGGGTCAGTGTTGATGGGTGTGCTCTACGTGCTCTTCATCGACCGCCTGAACATCGCACCGGAGTGGCGCGCCGCCGTCTTGATTGGTTTGCTGGGGTCATTTACGACATTCTCCACCTTTTCTCTGGAAACGCTGAATCTGCTTGAAAACGGGGCGCCGGTGAAGGCGCTGCTGAACATCATGCTCAGTGTTGCGCTGTGCCTGGCGGCGGCGTGGCTGGGCCTGGCTCTGGGGAGGCGATTGTGAAACGCAAAGAAGTCACCGTGGTGCGAATTTATCTGAACGAGCGTGGCAGTCATCTGGATAATCTGCTGCGCCGGCTGCACGACTGGGAAAAAGTGCGTGGTGTCACCGTGTTTCGCGGTATCAGCGGCTTTGGCAATTCAGGTGATATGCACACCGCCAGTTTGGTGGATCTTTCCCTGGACCTGCCGCTGGTGGTGGAGTTTTTCGACGAACCGGACAAAGCCGCCGAAATTACCCGGCATCTGGCCAGCAGCATCAAACCCGACCACATTGTCAGCTGGTCGGCGTGGATACATGAGCAAGACTAAAACGCAGCCCGGATACAGGGCAGCCGAACACCGGATATGTTTATTCAATTGAGGCAACACCATGTTGGACCCGCGATTGTTTCGCAATGACCTGGACCGCACTGCTCAGCGTCTGGCCGGGCGCGGTTTTGCACTGGATACGGCCCGCCTGGCCCAGTTGGAAGCCGAGCGTAAGAGCCTGCAGGTGGAAACACAAACCTTGCAGAATGAACGCAATACCCGCTCCAAAGCCATCGGCAAGGCAAAAGCGGCGGGGGAAGACATTCAGCCGTTGTTGGACGCGGTGGCGGATTTGGGCGACAAGCTCAAAGCAGCGGAAGAGCGCTTGAGCGCCTTGCAGGCGGAGTTGCATGATGTTTTGCTGGGCGTACCCAATCTGCCGCACGAAAGCGTGCCACCGGGTTTGAGCGAAGATGACAACGTGGAAGTGCGCCGCTGGGGTGAACCGGCGCGGTTCGATTTTGAGCCCAGGGACCATGTGGACCTGGGCAGCGGTCTAGGCCAGATGGATTTCGAGACCGCCGCAAAAATCACCGGTTCGCGTTTTGTTGTGCTCAATGGATCCTTGGCGCGACTGCATCGTGCCTTGACGCAGTTCATGGTGAATCTGCATACCAGTGAACACGGTTACACGGAAACCTATGTGCCTTACATGGTGAACGCAAACAGCCTTGCCGGCACGGGCCAACTGCCCAAGTTCGAGGAAGACTTGTTCAAACTCAGTGGTGAAACAGGTTACTACCTTATTCCCACCGCCGAAGTGCCACTGACCAATATCGTGCGTGATGTCATTATTGACGCGGACGGCATGCCATGCAAATACGTGGCCCATACGCCATGCTTCCGCAGTGAAGCGGGCTCTTACGGCAAAGACACCCGCGGCATGATCCGCCAGCACCAATTCGAAAAGGTGGAGCTGGTGCAGGTGGTGCCGCCGGCGCATTCCTATGAGGCCCTGGAATCACTCACGGCCAACGCCGAAGCCGTATTGCAGCGTTTGGGGCTGCCTTATCGCGTCATGGCCTTGTGCGCCGGTGACATGGGCTTTGCCGCCGCGAAAACTTATGATCTGGAAGTGTGGCTGCCCGGCCAGCAAAAATACCGCGAGATTTCTTCGTGCAGCAATTTTGAAGACTTCCAGGCACGACGTTTGCGGACCCGGTGGCGCAATCCCGCCACCGGCAAACCCGAACTGGTGCACACCTTGAATGGTTCCGGGCTGGCGGTGGGTCGTACTTTGGTGGCAGTGATGGAAAACTATCAGGACGCCGCGGGCCGCATCCACGTGCCCGCGGCTTTGCGGCCGTACATGGGCGGTCTGACGGTGATCGAATAAGGTGAACCTGCTGCCTTTGTTTCACAAGCTGAAGCGGCGCCGGTGCCTGGTGGTGGGTGGCGGCGAGGTGGCTGCGCGCAAGGTGGGCCTGTTGTTGCAGGCCGGCGCGCAGGTGACCGTGGTCGCACCGGCCTTGGTGCACAATCTGCAGGAGCGGCTTGACGAACAAGGCATCACCCACATCCGGCGCGCTTTTGCTGATCAGGATTTGGCGAACGTTCACCTCGTGGTGGCGGCCACCAACGACAGGCAAACCAATCGCCGGGTGTTCGAGTTGGCGGAAACACAAGGCATTCCCGTCAACGTTGTCGATCAACCCGATCTTTGCACCTTTTTTTTCCCCTCCATCATTGATCGCTCGCCAGTTGTGGCGGCGGTGTCCAGCGGTGGCACGGCGCCGGTTCTGGCCCGTCATTTACGGGCCAGACTGGAAACCTTGATTCCGGCCTCGTACGGGCGTCTGGCCGGTGTGGCGGCAGGTTTTCGTGAGCAAGTCAAAACACGTTTGAAAAGCACGGCGGGACGGCGGCGCTTTTGGGAGCAGGCGCTCACCGGACACATTGCCGAACTGGCTTTCAGCGGCCGCACCGATGCGGCGAAGCGGGCGTTGCAACAGGCGTTGGACGATGCGGCGGAAGAGTCGCTGCGACGGGGTGAAGTCTATTTGGTAGGGGCCGGCCCCGGCGACCCCGATCTGCTCACCTTTCGTGCGCTGCGTTTGATGCAGCAATGTGATGTGGTGCTCTACGATCGTTTGGTGAGTCCCGCCATTGTTGATCTTTGCCGCCGCGAGGCCGAGCGCGTTTATGTCGGCAAGAAACGTTCTTTCCACACGCTGCGTCAGGAGGAAATCAACGCGGAACTGGTGGCGCTCGCCAAGGCAGGCAAACGGGTATTGCGTTTAAAAGGGGGTGACCCTTTCATCTTTGGCCGCGGTGGGGAAGAAATCGAAACCCTGGCGGCGGAAGGCGTGGCATTTCAAATCGTTCCCGGCATTACCGCCGCCAGCGGTTGCGCAGCCTACGCCGGTATTCCGCTCACCCACCGTGACTACGCCCAGTCAGTGTTGTTCGTCACCGGCCATCTCAAAGACGGCAGTATGGACCTCAACTGGCCGGCCCTGGTCCAGCCTGCGCAGACTTTGGTGGTGTACATGGGCCTTACTGGTCTGGCAACCTTGTGCACTGAACTGATGAATCACGGCATGCGCCAAGATACGCTAGCCGCCTTGGTGGAACAGGGCACCACACCGGAGCAGCGGGTGCTCATCGGCACCTTGGCCAGCCTGCCCGGCATTGTCGCGAAAACCGACGTGCGCGCACCGACCTTGGTGATCGTGGGAGAAGTTGTGCGTTTGCACGACAAGCTGGCTTGGTTTTGACCGGGCCCGCTGCCGGTGGGCGTCAGTCGTTGGTGAGTTGTTTCGCAATGCTTTGTGAATTTTCCGAATCACAAAAAAGCCCCGGCCAGGGCCGGGGCAGTCTTTGGAGCAAATTTATCAACCGCCGGGTTGACAGGCAACTCAAGCGGCCTTCATCCCGCTCATTCTTCGCCCATAAAGGCACCGAGCAAATGCAGCAGGCTGGTGAACAGGTTGTAGATGGCCACGTACAAACCAATGGTGGCCATGATGTAGTTGGTTTCGCCGCCGTTCACGATCTGGCTGGTTTGGAACAGAATCAAACCGCACATCAGGAAAGCGAAGAGGGCGGAGATGCCCAACGCAAAGCCGGACACGTTGACACCGAACATGCCGGCAATCAGCAAGCCGATGGAGGCCAGAAAGGCCACCAGGATGCCGGCGAACAACATGCCGCCCATGAAGCTGAAGTCTTTCTTTGTGGTCAGCGCGTAGCCCGACAGCCCGATGAACACCAAGCCGGTAAGGCCGAAGGCGGCCATCACCACTTGCGGGCCGTTCGGCAGACCCAGGTACATGCTCAGCACCGGACCCAGGCCGAAGCCCAGCAGGCCGGTGATGCCGAACACCACACCCAGGCCGGCGGCGGAATTCGCCGTGCGGGGCAGCACAAACCACAGCAGAATCAGCGCGCCCCCGGAGCACAGCAGGCTCACCATGGGGGACACTTGCAGCACCATGGCCACGCCCGCCATGACCGCCGTAAACAGCAGGGTCATGGACAGCAGGGAATAAGTATTCCGGATCAGCTTATTGGTCGCCAGCGCTGAATCAGCGGTGGCAACACTAGGCTGTTGATACGGATTCATATAGGACAACCTCCTGGTTTGGGTTGAAAAAGCCGCAGGGTCTTACAGCAGGGCCTTAGCTTACCGGGCCGGGGCAGAAAAATCCACATTGTCCCGCTCAGGGAATAGGCTGTAACTTATTGATTTTTGTCCTTGCATGGGTTCGCCAGGATGTCTCTGACCAGGAACCCGCCGCCTGTTGAAGAGCAACGAAACCCGCTGCTGACAAGAATGACTCCCGGGCGGGTCTGAAGTTCCCTGATATGCCACGGCAGGGCCTTTAGCGTGCTTTCGCTTTCGCCGTGCTGGACAGCGTTTTTTTACCGCGAATATAGTTCAGTGAGATATCATCCCCAGGCTGGAGCCCCCTCAACAACGCGGCGAAGTCCCGCAGGCTCCCAATGGGTTTCCCATTGGCGCCGATGATGACATCACCGGTTTGGAGCCCGGCCGCCTCGGCCGGTGAGCCGGCTTGCACGCCGCTCAGTTTTACGCCTTTGCCTTCAAAACTGAAATCCGGCACGGTGCCGAGGCTCACTCGGCGACCGCTGGCGCGGGGCCGTTGGAGCGCAGAAGTGGTGTTCTCAGCCAGCGCTGAAGCCAAGGCTTCGGGACGGGTGGCAAGGTAGTCCAGGGTTTCCTTGACCACGCTGGCAACTGTGGCCATGCCCGCGCCGTCCAGCTTGTCCGCTGTGTCGCCGGGGCGGTGGTAGTCGCCATGCACCCCGCTGAAGAATTGCACCGCCGGCACGCCGGCTTCGATAAAGCTCAGCTGATCACTGCCGCCGGCGTCGTCACGCACGCCCTTTACGGGAATGCCAGTGACAAAACCCACGCCGCGGAAGATATGCGCCCATTCCCGTGCCGAACCGGTGCCGAATACGGTCACCGGCCGCTTGCCCAGGCGGCCGACGGTGTCCAGGTTGAGGGCGGCGATGACGGTGGCGGGGGAGACCGCTTTTGCGCGCACATAATGGCGCGAGCCGAGCAGGCGGGCTTCCTCCCCGCTGAAGGCGGCAAACACCACCGTGCGCTGGGGCCGCCATGCCGGCCCCAGGGTGCGGGCCAGCTCCAGCAGCACGGCCACACCGCTGGCATTGTCGTCGGCGCCGGGGTGGATCTGGCCTTCATCCCCCGCGTGCACGTCCGGCCAGCCCGTGCCCAGATGGTCGTAGTGGGCGCTGATGAGCACGCTTTGGCCGGCGTAGTCCGGGTTGCTGCCCGGGAGCACGCCAATGACATTTTTCAGGGTAATGGTGCGGGGCGGATCACCCACGTTTTCCGTCCAAATCTGGAGGTGGCCGCCGCCGTCTCCGCCCCCTTGCAGACCGGCTTTTTGGAATTGCCCGGCGATAAAATCCGCCACGTCGTCCAATTCCGGCGTGCCCAGACCCCGGCCCTTGCGGGCGGGATCCGCCAGCCAACGGGCATCGTCCATCAGCCGTTGTTCCGAGAAGGCGGGAGGCAGCGCTGCCAAGGCGTGGCGGGGGGTGAGTGCGGCGCGCCGGGGTTTGACACGCGCGCCATCGGTCTGTGTCACGGCAATGGACAAGGGCGAGTCCACTACCGGCCACTGGCCCTTCACCGTGTTGACGGGCTCGTCGCCCTCAAAACCCAGATAGCTGTATTTGCTGTAGTGGGGCAGTTTGCGGGCCAGACCGGGCACGGCGGCGGCATCCGCGCTGGCGACCCAGGCCAGGGCCAGGTCGGGATGGGCAGGGTGGCGGGTAACGGCCACGGCGGCGGAGGGCTTGCCTGCGCCGGGGGTGAGGCTGATGCCGGAGCTTTTCAGCGCCGCGCTGTAATTATTCGCCAAGGCCTGTTTCAGTTGGGGCAAGAAACGGTTATGCCAGCCCAGCAGCCAGATTGCCCGGTCACCGGGCAGGGTTTCGATCTCGTCGTCGCGTTTGATCTCGACATCGCCCCGCCGCGCCCATTGCCGGGCGAAATCTTGCCAGGCCGCCTGCAACGCGGGCGGCTCGTCACCGGGCAGCACGATCAGGCTTTTCCGGGCACCGAAGGCAAGACTCAGCGCCGGGGGGATTTCCTCCCGGCTCACCCGCCGGAACAGATCGAATTCAGGGTCCACGTCCAGCAGCAGGGGGCGGGCGGGCAGGTGGAGTTTCAGTGTCTTCTGTTTGGCGCTGAGTCTGACAACGGTTTGATAAGCGTTCGCCTGACCTTTCAGTGACACGGCGAGCGGCACTTGCAATTGGTAAGCGGGGCCCGTTTGCGTCTGTGCCAGGCGGGCCGTGAGCAGATAGCCGTCGCCGTCCCGCTCTGCCCGTGCCTGGCTCACGGTGAGTTGCGGCGCACCGGGGCGGCGGATCCACTGCGCGAAAAAATCCGAAAGCTCCTGTCCGCTCACCGCTGTGAAGGCCTGCTCCACCTCGCGAAATCCTGTCACCTTGAACAGCCGGTCGCGGTACAGCTTGCGCAAGCCGGCCACGAAGGCTTTGTCCCCCAGCTTGCGGCGCAGCATGTGAAAGAACATCAGTGTTTTGCCATAACCCACCGCTTGCGTTACCGAACTGTGGCGGGCGCGGAATTCGGTCAGGGGAAAATCTTGGGATTCAGCCACGAAATCAGCGTAGTTTTGCAAGGTGGCGCGGCGGTATTGCGCCCCCTGGCCCCGTTGTTCTTTGAACAAGTGATCCGCCAGATAGGCCGTCAGGCCCTCCGCCCAGTTGCCCGACTGGTAATCCACAAACACGCCGTTGCCCCACCAGTTGTGCAATATCTCGTGGGGATAAGACGAAACGATAATGAACGGGAAGCGAATGATGCGCGGGCCCAGCAGGGTGAAGGAGGGCATGCCGTAGCCCGTCTCCCAATAATTCTCCACCAGGGCAAATTTGCTGTAAGGATAGGGGCCCAGCAACTTGTTGTACATGTCCAGATAGCGCACCGTTGCATCCAGGTACTTGTCGGCCAGCGTATCATCGGGGGTGCGCAAATAGGCCATGGCGCTTATCCGGCCGGCACTGCGCTGGTAGGCAGTGAAGCGCGCGGCGCTGACGTAAATATCGTCCTGCGCCTCGGGCGATTCCCACCGCACCCGCTGACTCCCGGCGGTGGTCTCATGACGCGCGCGCTTGCCCTGGGAAAGTGCATCCCAGCCCTGGGGCACGGTGATATCCAGATTAAACGTGACAAGGGGCGCTTCGTCGAAGCGGGGGAACCACGCGGTGGAGGCGGCCAGAAACACGCCATCGGGCCCGATGCTGCCCGGCGTTTCACGGAAACTGCGGCCGTATTCCTCACCCTGTGCGGCCAGCGGATGATGAATGCGGCCGCCATAGCGCAGGGTGAACTGGCGTATGCCGGCGGGAAGGGAAACGCGATAACGGGCCCAAGGCACACGTTCGCCGCCAGAGGACTGATTCATCCCCGCATTCCCGGCGCTTGCGCTGGAAAACACCCGGCTCAGGCTCACCCCGTGCGTGGTGACCTGGGGTTTCAAACCGTCGTGCAAGGTAAACTCGAACGTCGCCGGCCACCGCTGCGGAACACGCAGCGTATCGACCACCTCCAGCGTGTGTGCCGCAGGGATCAGAGTAAGCCGCAGGTCATGATGAACCGGGGCCTCATCAGCATAAACCCCCGGGGCAAGAAAAAGCACCACGGCCAGACCTGAGAACATCCATTGACTCACTCTCGCCATGACGACCTCCCTATGGGTATCCAAATCCTGGTTGCCAGAAAAAACGCGGTTCCTGTTCCCCCCTTTGAAAAAAGGGGAGGGGGGATTTTTAACATCAATTCTTGACATCCTTACCCGGCACCGCGCCACCCACCAACACGCCAAAGGATACAAAATATTTCCCCAGGTTCCTTCAAGATCCCACGGCAAGCTGGCCAGATTCTACCCGTTTTGCTATCTTGCCACCCTCGATGGAGAGGTGGCTGAGCGGTCGAAAGCGGCGGTCTTGAAAACCGTTGAACCTCGCGGTTCCCAGGGTTCGAATCCCTGCCTCTCCGCCAGATTGTCCGTGAATCCGCAGTCACGTTTCTATTGACCCGGCAATCAAACAGGCTGTTCTGACTGTTTGATTGACAGTCACCCGCGAAATCCGCCCGCCATTTGGCGACATGGCGGGCAGTTCACAGGCTCCCAGTGGCGGTCAGGAAATAGGTGTCGATCGTGGGCGCTTACGCGCGGCGCAAGTTCGTCGAGGCCGGGCGAGCCGCGCCGGCAAAGAAAAAGGGCCAAAAGGTGAGCAAGGCCAGCGTGGCGATCGGCAAGCTCCGCAAGCTGTATGCCATCGAACAACGCATCGAGAAACCGCCGCCCGAAGAGAAGACCCGACAACGTCAGGCACTGGCCGGTGCGGTGCTCGAAGACCTCAAGCGCTGGCTGGATCACAACCTGACCCGGGTACCGAAGGACAGCCTGACCGGCAAGGCCATCGCCGCCATCTACAGCCTGATATCGAGACGGCCAGGGCCGACGGCCTGGAACCGTTCGCCTGCCTGCGCCATATGCTGCGGCATATCGGCGCGGCCGGGACCCTCGAACAGCTCGAGGCCCTGCTGCCATGGCGGGTTGAGCCGCCTGTCACAGCGGAGTAGAGTCGACACCGGCAGGGAATATCGCCAGCGGAGAAGACGCGTTCGCACAGGTCCCCGTAAGGCCCCATTGGCAAGGATGCCGGGGGGCCTTGTGATATGTGGGAATCGGGTTGGGCACGTTGGCGCTTACGATGCATCAAGTTCAGAGTTCTTATCCATCATACAAGGCGGGTAAGCGGACCGGTCAACCGCGGCGCTTGTTTGGGTTCATTTCTGGCCGTCCGCTTACCCGCAATCGTTAGGCATAAAAGGAGATTTCGTGAAAATGTCAGATGTACTATCAATTTTGGCACTCCTAGTGGCGGGAATATCTGCACTGTATGCAAGATGGTCTTGGGGAGAAGCTAGAAGGGCAAATGATATTGCTATTCACGAAAAACAACTAAGTATTTATAAATCCTTTTATTCATTGAGATTCCTACGTGGGGAAATTTTTGCTTCGATACCAAAGTAAGGAGAACAGGAATGAGATTAGCGCAGCGCAAGG
>DRLM01000063.1 GCA_011375345.1 Gammaproteobacteria bacterium | reverse complement strand
GACCAACAAAGTGAAAACGGTTTTTTACTCGATACAAGAAAAATTCCTGACAGGCGCCAGCAAGAAAGAGCTGGCCCGGCAACGGCAACGGCATCGCGCCTTGATGGGTCGCCTCGAAATCGCTGACCTGCGCGTGGCGGCATTGTCAGCCTGGGCCATGCCCGGCATTGACAGGACTGTGCTTGACGGTGTGCGCAGGCGATTGAGTACCGCGGGCGCCTGGTTGGATAAAAACAAATTCCGCTACGCCTTGCCCTCGCTGGAACAGGCGGAACAAGCGCTTGACAGCATCGCGCGGGAACTTGCCGGTTGCACGCCTGCGTTGCGTCGACGCCTTGTCTCTTTCCTCCAGGTTGCCGATGAATTTCTCTCCAGCAACGAAGCCGGGCGTTTGTCCGTAACCGTCGGGCCCGGGCTGGCGCCGGTATTGGAGCGGTTGACGGGAGCGGCCGCGGACGATGACGAACAGCTGTTCGCCATTGAGCGCGATGCGCGCGCCGTTGTGCACTCACTCATGGACAAGCGTCAGGCGGTGTTGGCGAGGCGCGCGCTGGCACCGCTGGATGAGCAGGCCTTGGCGCGCAGCTTGGCTGCCTTGGCGGCTATTGATTCCGCGCGGGGTATGTGCCGCCGGGTCAGGCGGAGCGAGGTGGAGCGTATTTTCGGCGTGGTGGGCCGGCCCAAAGTATCTGACTTGAAAGTGGCGGTTCTGGGTCCAGCGGCGGAACTCGAAAAATTTTTTTCCGCCGCCTGTGGCGGGAATATCGGCGCACTGGGCGATGAGGCCGGCGACGGGGATGACGAACCGCCCCCTTTGTACATGTGGCGTCTGACCCTGAGCCGGGAAGAGGCGGCTTATGCGGTAGGTGTCCCGGCAGAGCGTGTGGCGGGTGATGAGCGTGACGCTGCGCTGTTGTCCAGATTTCCGTCGTTGATCGTGCTTGCGCCGGATCCTGCCCGTCTGGGCCATGAGCATGCGGTGGCGGTCTTTATGTCTTTGTTACAGATAACCGGGGACCGATTGGTGTTGGCGGTCGCGCCTGCGGCGGCCGGGGATGCAGATGCGCGTCCCTTTTTCCTGCGTTCAATTCAGCGGCAAAGGAAAGGGGAATGCCGTAGTCCACAAGATGTTGTGGCGTGTTACAGTGCGGCTGTAGCCACGCTTGGCGAAAGCCAGGCGCGGTTTTAGTCAAGCAAATTCAATCCTGAAAAAATAATTAAGGGGATATGATAATGGCAAAGAATCTAGCTGGCGTGCTGAGTGACTTTCTCAAGGTGAATGGCGTTGTTGCTGCCGCTTTGGTGGGGCGCGACGGTTTCGTTATTGAAAGTGCAGCCTCCGAAAATGTGAATATGGAAGCCCTGGGTGCGATGGTGGCGACCGCTATCGGTACGTCTGAGGCCCTGGGTGGCGAGTTTGAACTGGGCGCCATGTCCCAGTACCTGGTCGAGTTTGACCGCGGCAAGGTGGTGATTGCCACCGCCGGCGACGATATTCTCGCTTTGTTTACCGATGCCACAGCCGTTATCGGTGGTGTCCGTTATGCCGTCAAAAAAGGTATCAGCGAACTGCTGGCAGCCCTTTGATCAACGGGCGGCAGGAGAAAACACCGCCGTAGCCAACGGCGGTGTTTTTCGTTACGGTTTTGTTGGCGGAGGGGCTCAGTCGTTGTGCTGACTCTCCTGAATCATCTTGCTGATTTGATTGTCCTTGATGCGCTGCAACAAGGCGGCGTTCATGCCCACTTTGGATAAACCTTCTTCCGTGCTGTTTTCCAGCAACGCGCCATAGCATTCCGCAATGAGCGCGGCCACGGTGCCGCTGATGCGCAGAAATGCACTGAAGACCTCATGGGCTTTGTCTTTGTCATAAGTTTCCACGCATTTGGCCAAAAACACCTGCTGGATGCGGTTCATCATGCCCAGCATGTAGAGGTTTCTGACGCCCCGTCTGACATGCAATAGTGCGATGACCCACTGGTGGTCCCAGAAATCAGCCCCCTTGGGGCCGCTGACCAGCGAGGCCACCCAGTCTTGCAGGGTTTTCTCCAGTTTTGGCCGTTCTCCATCCTGGAAAATGGTTTTCGTGGAATCGTGGCCGTAGAGGGTGTTGTAAAAAACGTCGACCAAGTCCGGCACCCAGGTGGAGATTTGCCCGGCTTCGCCGGCTAGAACGTCCCAGTCTTTTTCATTGTAAGCCACAAGGGGGCTTATTATGTCGAACAAGTCTTTTGCTTGTGTCACGGATTGACTCCTTGTGAATTATTGTTCGGATACGAGACAGGTGGTATGTCTGATTGTTGTTGTCTACCACAGGGTAGTTCAGCCATTTTATCCCTTTGCCGAGGGTGGCGATAGCCCGCGGGCTGGTACCAAAAAGCGGAATATTTTTCCGCATCGCGTTTTTCACATGATTTGTATCAGGTTTTGACAGTCAGGCATATGGCGCCGCGGTGCGGCGTCCGTTGTGAAGTCGGCCACAATTTGATACTTTGGGCGCCCATCTTTACGTTCATTGGCCCGCAGCTTTTCCGGATCCATCCATGACCAAGTTTATTTTTGTCACCGGCGGGGTGGTCTCGTCGCTGGGCAAGGGCATTGCCTCGGCCTCTTTGGGCGCGATTTTAGAGGCGCGCGGCCTGAAAGTGACCCTGCTGAAGCTGGATCCCTATATCAACGTGGATCCCGGCACCATGAGCCCGTTCCAGCACGGTGAGGTCTATGTCACCGACGACGGGGCGGAAACCGATTTGGATCTGGGTCACTATGAGCGTTTCGTGCGCACCCGCATGGGCAAGGCCAACAATTTCACCACCGGCCAGATCTACGAAAGCGTGATCCGCAAGGAGCGGCGCGGCGAGTACCTGGGGGGAACCGTGCAGGTCATTCCCCACATCACTGACGAGATCAAGCGCTGCATCATGGGCGGGGCCCAGGGGGCTGAAGTGGCCCTGGTGGAAATCGGCGGCACGGTGGGCGACATCGAGTCCCTGCCGTTTCTGGAGGCCATCCGCCAGATGGGTGTGGAACTCGGTCGCGAGCGCACCCTTTACATCCATCTCACCCTGGTGCCATACATTGCCGTGTCCGGCGAGCTGAAAACCAAGCCCACGCAACACTCGGTGGCGGAGCTGCGTTCCATTGGCATTCAGCCGGATGTGGTCATGTGCCGCACTGACCGCCCGCTGCCGCCCGAGGAGCGGCGTAAAATAGCTTTGTTCACCAATGTGCACGAAGACGCGGTCATCTCCGCGGTGGACGCGGACAATATCTACAAAATTCCCATGTTGCTGCATGCCGAAGGCCTCGATGCCATCGTCACCAAGCGTCTGCGGCTTGAGGTGGGCGAGGCGGACCTTGGCGAGTGGCAGCGCGTGGTCGAGGCCATGGAGCATCCCGAGGGGGAGATCAATGTGGCCATGGTGGGCAAATACGTCAGCCTCACCGAGTCTTACAAGTCCCTGTCAGAGGCTTTGATTCACGCCGGCGTGCACACACACACCAAGGTCCACATCCACTACGTGGACGCGGAGGAGCTGGAAAAAGGCGGTCCGGAGCCCCTGGCCGGGATTGATGCCATCCTGGTGCCGGGCGGCTTCGGCGAGCGCGGTATCGAGGGCAAGATTCTGGCGGTGGAATATGCCCGTGTGCACGGCATTCCGTATTTGGGCATTTGCCTGGGGATGCACGTGGCCGTTATTGAGTTTGCCCGCAACGTGGCCGGTCTGAACGGTGCCCACAGCACAGAATTCAATCCCAACAGCCCGTATCCGGTCATCGCCCTTATCACTGAATGGACCACGCCGGAGGGTGAGGTGGAGCGGCGCAGCAGCGAGTCCGACCTGGGTGGCACCATGCGTCTGGGCGCCCAGCCCTGCCGGTTGGCGGTGGGCACCCATGCCCGTGAGGCCTACGGTCAAGACGTGGTGTCCGAACGCCATCGTCACCGCTATGAGTTCAACAATCAGTTTCTGGACGCCTTGACGGGCGCCGGGCTGGTGGTGGCCGGCCGCTCGGCGGACGGCAAACTGGTGGAGATGATAGAGCTGGCGGACCACCCCTGGTTCGTGGCCTGTCAGTTTCATCCGGAATTCAAATCCACCCCCCGCGACGGTCATCCGCTGTTCATCAGCTTCATCCGGGCGGCCCGTGCCAAGCACGCGGCGGTCACTCAATAGGGCCAAGAGCATGCAACTTTGCGGATTCAGCGTGGGCCTGGACCAGCCCCTCTTTCTCATTGCCGGTCCCTGTGTCATCGAAGGGGAGGGCCTGGCCCTGGACAGCGCCGGCCGTTTGAAGGAAATCACCAGCCGTCTCGGTATCCCTTTCATTTACAAATCCTCCTTTGACAAGGCCAACCGTACTTCCGCCGGCAGCTTTCGCGGTCCCGGCCTGGATGAGGGCCTGCGCATTCTGGAGACGGTAAAACGGGACATCGGTGTGCCCGTCCTCACCGACGTGCACGAAGACACGCCCCTGGACGAAGTGGCCGCCGTGGTGGACGTGCTGCAAACCCCGGCCTTCCTCTGTCGCCAGACCAATTTCATCCAAAACGTGGCCCGCGCCGGCAAGCCGGTCAACATCAAAAAAGGCCAGTTTCTCTCCCCCTGGGATATGCGCCACGTGGTGGAAAAAGCCCGCGTCACCGGCAACCGGCAGCTTATGGTCTGCGAGCGGGGCTATACTTTCGGCTACAATAATCTGGTTTCAGACATGCGCGCCCTGGCGGTGATGCGCGAGACGGCCTGCCCGGTGGTGTTCGACGCCACCCATTCGGTGCAACTGCCCGGTGGGGCCGGGGGGAAATCCGGCGGTCAACGGGAGTTTGTGCCGGTCTTGGCGCGGGCCGCGGTGGCGGCGGGTGTGGCGGGGGTGTTTATGGAAACCCACCCCGATCCGGAGCGGGCCTTGAGTGACGGCCCCAATGCCTGGCCTTTGCACCGTATGGGCGCCTTGTTGGGGATATTGAAAGAGATTGACCACGGCGTGAAATCCCGCGGCCTGGTTGAACTCACTTAGGCAGCCCCGTTCAATGGCTTGCCACCATTGAACATGGCAGTGCCGAGTTGACAAGAACTCGTGCTTGGCAGGCTGTTGAGAAAGCGGCCTGCGGGCAGGGGGACAGGACGGCCCCGCTCGCAAACCCATCGCGCAAGGGATTGATTGTGGCCGATCCCGGACAGGCACGGGTTCGGTGCGTTGAAAAACGCCGGATGACCTTTTTCAGCAGTCTTGTATATCCGGGGAGCGGTGTCCGCCTGACGTTTCTGAACACCCTGGAAGAGAGGCGGAAACGACCGAACTTTGTTGAGTACCGTTCGCTTTTGTTTTCCTCTTCGCACGCCCAGTGCCCGGTGCGCCTGGTTTAAATGAATTTTGATTGCACTGAACAACGGAGCCTTTGATGTCACAGATTGTGGAGATACGCGGACGAGAGATTCTGGATTCCCGGGGCAACCCCACGGTGGAAGCCGATGTGGTGTTGGCCACCGGCCACAGCGGGCGCGCTGCCGTGCCCTCCGGCGCATCCACCGGCTCCCGGGAAGCGGTGGAACTGCGCGACGGTGACGGGCGGCGTTACGGCGGCAAGGGTGTGACGAAAGCCGTGGCCAACGTCAATGGCGAGATTCGCACCGCTTTGTTGGGTAAAGACCCCGCCGATCAGCAAAGTGTCGACCAATGCATGATTGAGCTGGACGGCACCCCCAACAAGAGCCGCCTCGGTGCCAATGCCATCCTCGCCGTGTCCCTGGCGGCGGCCCGCGCTGCGGCGGCCGAGGCCGGCCTGCCCCTGTTCCGATATCTGGGTGGCGACGGTCCCTTCAACATGCCTGTTCCCATGATGAACGTCGTCAATGGCGGCGCCCATGCGGACAACAACGTGGACATGCAGGAGTTCATGATCATGCCCGTGGGTGCGTCCAGCCTGGCGGAAGCGGTGCGTTATGGTGCTGAAACGTTCCACGCCTTGAAGTCGGTGCTGCGCGCCCGCGGTATGAGCACCGCTGTAGGTGACGAGGGCGGATTCGCGCCGGATTTGTCCTCCAATGAGGCCGCCATCGAAGCCATTTTGCAGGCAGTGGAGAGAGCGGGTTTTCGTGCCGGTGAGGACATGGTCATCGCCCTGGACCCCGCCAGTTCCGAGTTTTATCGGGACGGCCGCTATCATCTGGCAGCGGAAGGCAAATCCCTGACCTCGGAAGAGATGGCGGACTACTGGGCCGCCTGGGTGGCGCGCTATCCCATCGTTTCCATCGAAGACGGGATGGCAGAAAACGACTGGGACGGCTGGAAACTGCTCACCCAGCGCGTGGGGAAGAAGGTGCAACTGGTGGGTGATGACTTGTTCGTCACCAACACCGCCATTTTGCAGGAAGGTATCGACAAAGGCATCGCCAATTCCATCCTCATCAAAGTGAACCAGATTGGCACCTTGAGCGAATCCCTGGCCGCCATCGGTCTGGCCCGCAACGCGGGTTACACGGCGGTGGTCTCCCACCGCTCCGGCGAGACCGAGGATGCCTTCATCGCCGACCTGGCTGTGGCCACCAGTGCCGGACAGATCAAAACCGGTTCCATGTCGCGATCCGACCGCATCGCCAAGTACAACCAGCTCATTCGCATCGAAGAGGCCTTGGGCGCAGGGGCGCGCTATCCTGGACGAGAGGCGTTCTATAATTTACCGTGATAATTTTTTCCCGATGCAGAGTGTGCGGTGCGCACCATTTTTGACGGTGGGCGCAAGTCGGAATTGTGCGATCCGTCCCCAACGGTGCGCGGTGCGGGCACCCCACATTGACTAGAGACGTGAAAACCCTCATCGCACTACTGGTCCTTGTTTTTGGCGCCGTCCAGTTCCAGCTCTGGGTGGGTGCGGGCAGCGTGATGGACGTGTGGCACTTGCACCGCGCCGTGGAAGAACAGCGCGCTGAAAACACGGCCCTGCGCGAGCGCAATCAGGCGCTGGCGGCAGAAGTGCAAAGCCTGAAGCAGGACTCAGCCGCCGTGGAAGAACGGGCGCGGCTGGAGCTGGGTATGGTGAAGGAAGGCGAGACCTTTTTCCGCATCGTCGAGCGCTGAGCCTGCATTTCCCTTGACACACACGCACACAGGCATACGTTGCTGGGCCGTGGTGCCCGCCGCCGGCACCGGCCGGCGCATGGGAGGGGCGCTGCCCAAGCAATACCTGCCGTTACTCGGCCAGCCGGTGCTGGCCCATACCCTGGACCGTCTGGCCAGTCATTCCCGCATCCAGGGATTGGCGGTCGTCACCGCACCCGGCGATGGGTATTGGCGCGACCTGGCTTATGCCTGCGACAAACCCCTGATGACCGCCGCCGGTGGCGCGGAACGCTGCCATTCGGTGCTGAGCGGCCTGCATGCCTTGCGGCAATGGGCTGCTCCGGAAGACTGGGTGCTGGTGCACGATGCGGCCCGGCCCTGTTTGCGCCACGCCGACATCGACCGCTTGCTGGAGACCCTGTGGGATCATCCGGTGGGCGGGCTGTTGGGCATACGTTCCATCAACACCAAAAAACGCACCGATGCCGCGGGCAATATCCTCGAGACCGTGGACCGCGAACAGCTTTGGCGCGCGCTTACACCGCAAATGTTTCGCCTTGGCGCGCTAACCTCAGCCCTGCAAAGCGCCATCGCCGGTGGTGCCCTGGTCACCGACGAAGCCGCGGCCATGGAAGCGGCCGGCCACCAGGCCCGGATGGTGGAAGGTCACAGCGACAACATCAAAATCACCCGCCCGGAGGATCTGGCCCTGGCCGGGTTTTACCTCCAACAACAGGAACGGATGTAATGCTGCGCATCGGCCACGGTTTTGACGCCCACCGCTTCGCCCCCGGTCGCCGTTTGGTTATCGGTGGGGTGGATATTCCTTTCAAACTGGGCCTGGCCGCCCACTCCGACGGCGACGTGCTTATTCATGCGCTGGTGGACGCCCTGCTGGGCGCCGCCGGTCTGGGTGACATCGGCCGCCATTTTCCTGACACCGCCCTTGAATACGAGAACATCGACAGCCGTATTCTGCTGCGCCATGCCGTGGACCTGCTCCATCAAAAAAGCCTGAGCGTCGGCAATGCCGATTGCACTGTCATCGCCCAAACACCCAGGCTCGGGTCCCACATCGACGCCATGCGCCAGTGTCTGGCCGCTGATCTGCAAGTGTCCGCCGAGCGTGTCAACGTCAAAGCCACCACCACCGAAGGCATGGGTTACGCCGGCCGGGGGGAGGGGATTGCGGCGCATGCGGTGGTGTTGCTGGCCGACCAGGCGGGCGGGTGAACGGTTACGACCGCTTTTTCCTTTCACACTCGCGTGACATGCAACATTGGTGCGTCCGGGACAGGCAGAACATGCAAAGGGACCACTGGCCCCGCGTTGTTGAGGCGCTTGCCATCGGCGCGGTGATACGCCGCTCGCCGGACGACTTCCGCGTTGACGAAGAGCTGCCTTTCGCGCCTTGCGGCACAGGGGAGCACGCGTGGCTTAAGGTCCGAAAACGTTGCCGTGAAACGCAGTTCGTGGCAAAGATCCTGGCTCGTCATGCCGGTGTCAGACTGCGGGATGTGAGCTATGCCGGGCTCAAAGACAAATACGCGCTCACCACCCAGTGGTTCAGCGTGTACTTGCCCGGCCGGCCCATGCCGGACTGGGCTGCGGTGGCCGACGATGGCGTGGAGGTACTCTGCGCCACACGCCACACGCGCAAGCTCAAACGGGGTGCCTTGCGCGCCAACCGCTTCATCATCATTGCCCGGGAACTGGGTGCTTCCTCTGGCACACTGACCGCGCACCTTGCCCGGATCGCGCAAGACGGCGTGCCGAACTATTTCGGTGAACAGCGTTTTGGTACTGACAACCTGGAAAAAGCGCAGGCCATGCTGACGGGGCGGTTGCGGGTGCGCGACCGGTTCTTGAGGGGGTTTTATTTCTCAGTGCTGCGGGCCTGGCTGTTCAACACCGTGTTGGCCCACCGGGTGCAGGCGGGTTGCTGGAACCGGGCCGTGCCGGGGGAGGTGCTGGGTCTTGCCGGTTCCCGCAGTTATTTTCCGGCACCTGCCCTGGACCCGGCGCTGCTGGCGCGGGTGGCGGAGAACGATCTCCATCCCACCGGCCCCTTGTGGGGCCGGGGCGGCAATCCCGCCGCCGGGCGGGCGCTGGCCCTGGAGCAAGAGGCGCTGGCGCCTCACGGCCAGTGGTGCACGGCCCTGGAACGGGCGGGCGTGGCCATGGGCCGGCGTCCCCTGCGCCTGGTGCCGGAAGGGCTGACCTGGCGCACGCTGGCGGAGGGGGCTGCGGAAATGCGCTTTACCCTGCCGCCCGGCGCCTACGCCACCGCGCTGTTGCGGGAAGCGTTGCACCTTCGGTGAGGGGCGCGGGGTGAGCGCGGCCGGGGGCCGCCTCCCCCTGACCAGGATGGCTTGGAGCGGTCAGCCTGCCATCAGGACAAGATGCTCAGGCGCTGCTTTGGGCCTGATGCCGCGCCGCCGCTGCCGTGCGTTTTTCGTAGGCGTCGCGGGCGATGCGCACATCTTCCACGAAATACCCCAGTTCGTTCAAACGCAGTGCCTGGGGTCCGTCCACCAGCGCTTTTTCCGGTGCCGGGTGGAAGTCCACCAGAATCATATTGGCGCCGGCGATCACCCCCTGGGCGGTAACGTGCATGATGTCCAACAATTTGTCGGGAGCGGCGTCGCGGGTGCCCACGGAGTGAGAGGGATCCACGCACACGGGCATGCGGGTGAGGCGCTTGACCACGGGCACGTGGGCGAAATCCACGAAGTTGCGGTGCGGGTCGCCCATATTGGTTTTCATTCCGCGCAGACAAAACACCACTTTGCGGTTGCCTTCCGAGGCGAGGTACTCCGCCGCATTCAGAGATTCTTCCAGGGTGATGCCGAAGCCGCGTTTGAGCAGTGCGGGGTAATCGTGCTGGCGGCCCACGGCTTTGAGAAGCTCAAAGTTTTGAGTGTTGCGGGTGCCGATTTGCAGCATCACGCCGGTGGGGCGGCCGGTTTGTTCCAGGGCGGCGTCGATTTCCTCAATGTGAGACTCGTGGGTCACTTCCATGGCGATGACCTTGATGCCGTACTTGCCGGCCAGATCGAATACATAGGGCAGGCATTCTTTGCCGTGACCCTGGAAGGAATAAGGATTGGTGCGCGGCTTGTAGGCGCCCATGCGGGTGCATTCCAAGCCCTGTTCTTGCAATGCCCGCATCATGCGTTCCACGTGCTCGCGGGTGTCCACTGCGCACAGGCCGGCAAAGAGATTCAGGTTGTCCTGGCCGAAGCGCACACCGTTGTATTCGAAGTGAGTGGAGCGGGTATCGTCTTTGTGCCGGCCCAACACCCGGTAGGCGTTGGAAATGCGCACCACGCGGTCCACACAGGGCAGGGAGGCGATATCGTGGTCCGACAAGGCATGAGTGTCGCCCACGAGGTACAGCTCGGTGAGTGTTTGCTGGGTGCCGATTTCTTCGTGGATGCGAACCCTGATATTGGGCAGTTTGGACAGATGGTTGAACAGTGCCTGGTAGTCCTGGCTGTTTTTGTCGGTATTGGGTTCGAGTATGACGATCATGATGGTTTACCGCAGATGAATAAAAAAATTTCTTTATTGGCTCGGCAGTCAAACAGCTCGTCCTGAGCTGTTTGATGGTCACCTGCAAAATCCGCCCGCCATTTGGCGGCATGGCGGGCAGTTCGCGGGCTTTCACTGGCTGGCGCCAATGGCGGCACATCCCTGTGCCGCGCTATTAACCCGACAATCCTAATTGCCGGGTTAATAGTGGCCGGGTGGACAGTCGGCGCCAGTTTCAAGTTGAAGACTGTGTCAATATCAATGCGCCGCCAAGTATACGCGACATCGCCTGAGCCGGATGTTGAAAAAGGCCTTCCCGGCCTTTTGCAACAAGCTGTCAATCGTTGTCGCAATAGCGCTGCTTCAGTTCAGCGTAGGCGTCGATGCGCCGGTCGCGCAAAAACGGCCAGCCGCGGCGCACGGTCTCAATCCGGCCCAGGTCCAGCGTGGTGACCAGCACGGTGGCGTCATCGCGACTTGCCTGGGCCAATATTTCCCCTTGTGGCCCTGCGACAAAGCTGCTGCCCCAGAACTGCACTCCCTGGCCGCGCCCGGTAGGGTCTGCTTCCCGGCCGCTGCGGTTGCATACCAGCACGGGCAGGCCGTTGGCGATGGCGTGCCCCCGTTGCACGGTCTGCCAGGCTTGGTGCTGGCGTTGTTGCTCTGCCGCGTCATCCGCAGGGTCCCAGCCTATGGCGGTGGGATAGAGCAGCATCTCTGCGCCCCGCAAAGCCATGATGCGGGCCGCTTCGGGAAACCACTGGTCCCAGCATACCAGCACGCCCAGTTTCCCTACCGAGGTGACGATGGGCCGAAAGCCCAGATCACCCGGGGTGAAATAGAATTTCTCGTAGTAGCCCGGATCGTCCGGGATATGCATTTTGCGGTAGCGGCCCGCCAGGGCGCCGTCCTGCTCCAGCACCACGGCGGTGTTGTGATACAAACCCGCCGCGCGTTTTTCAAACAGTGATGCCACCAGTACCACGCCACATTCCCGCGCCACCTTCCCCAAGGCCTCGGTGCTGGGGCCGGGAACGGTCTCCGCCAGGTCGAAATGGCGGGGGTGTTCTGCCTGACAAAAATAAAGGCTGGTGTGCAATTCTTGCAGCAGTATCAGGCGGGCGCCTTGGGCCGCCGCCTCCCGGATGCCTTGTATGCTGGCGGCGAGATTGGCGTTTCGTTGATCGCAGCAGGCGTGTTGTACGAGGCCGACGGTGAGGGTGTTTGCGCTCATGGGGGTGATTATCGCGGCGGGCGGGCTGAATTGGAAACCCCCTCTGGTTCCCCCTTTTCAAAGGAGGTTATGGGAGACGGTTCAGGGCAAGGGGTGGTGAGCACACCCTTGGGCAGCTGCATGGTGACGCAATGCAGGCTGCCGTTTTGCTGAAGTAAAGGCAGGCAGGGTACAGCAATGATTTCCCGGTCAGGGAAGGCCCTGCCCAGGCGGGTCAGTGCATCCGCATCGGCGGGGTCGTCGTAGGTCGGGACCAACACCGCGCCGTTGATGATGAGAAAGTTCGCATAAGAGGCCGGCAGGCGGCGGCCGTCGGCGTCGTATTTGGGGTGGGGCCAGGGGAGGGTGAGCAGCCGGTAGGGGCGGTTGTCCGGGTCGCGCCAGCCGGCCAGTTCGGCTTCCATGGCTTTCAAGTCGTCGTAGTGCTCATCCCGGGGATCGTCACAGGCGGTATAGGCGATAGTGCGCGCATCGCAAAAGCGCGCCAGGGTGTCGATGTGGCCGTCGGTGTCGTCCCCCGCCAGATGGCCGTGGCGCAGCCACAGCACGCGCTGCACGCCGAGCGCTGTGCGCAGGCGTGCTGCCAGCGTCGCGCGGTCCAGTCCCGGGTTGCGGCGGGGCGTCAGCAGACAGCGCTCCGTGGTGAGCAGGGTGCCGCGGCCGTCGGTATCGATGCTCCCCCCTTCCAACACCAGCTCTACCCTGGCCAGGGGTGTGGCCCCGAAAAAACCGCGACGATGGAGCAGGCCGGTGACCGCGTTGTCCGCTTCAGCCGCGAATTTGCCGCCCCAGCCGTTGAAGGTGAAATCCAGCAACAGCGGACGGCCGTTTTCCAGCACGGTGATGGGGCCGTAATCGCGGGTCCAGGTGTCGTCGGTGGCCAGGCAGGCGGTGTGCACGTATTCCAGCCGGACAGCGCTGTTTTGCAGACGGGCCCTCACGTGCTCGCGGTGTGCGGTATCGCGGACGCAGAGCAGCACGCGCTGCCGGGCGCTGATGTGTCGGACCAGACGGGTGTAGACGGCTTCCACTTGCTTTAGAACCGGCCCCCAGTCGCTGTCAATGTGAGGCCAGGTGAGTAGCACGCCGCTTTGCGGCCACCACTCGGGAGGGAGCCCGCGGATGGACATAAGGGTTTGAACGCTCGCCAAAAAAGGCGACAGTATGCGCCTCCGGGCGGGGTCTGTAAATGGCGGTGGCGGTGTGGGTTCAGGCGGGCTGGGCGGCGATGCAGATACGGTTGCGGCCGGTGTTTTTGGCCTGATACAGGGCTTTGTCGGCACGGGTCAGCAGGGTTACCGGGTCGTCGCCGTCTTTGAGGGTGGCCACGCCGGCGCTGACGGTGACGGGCAGGGGACCGCTGGCGGTGGCAAAGACCGTTTGCTCCACACCCTGGCGCAGGCGCTCGGCCAGCAGCTCCGCGCCGCCGGCACCGGTGTTGCTGAGCAATACCACGAACTCCTCGCCGCCATAGCGGAACAGGATGTCGGTTTTGCGGATCAGACCGCCAACGGTGTCGGCAAAGGCTTTGAGCACATCGTCGCCGCTGGCGTGGCCATGGGTGTCGTTGATGGTTTTGAATTTATCGATGTCCAGCACGATCAGGGACAAGGGTGTGCCGTGGCGCCGGCTCATTTCAATCTCCCGCACCAGGGCATCGTCCATGGCGGCGCGGTTGCTCACCCCGGTGAGCGGGTCACGATGGGCGGCGCGCACAGCGCTGAGATAGAGCAAGGCATTGCGCAGCGGGTAAACCAGGCCGCACAGCAGTTTTTCGATTATCATCGCCTCCCGCCCGGTGAATTTGGTGCGGCGCTGAAGAATCAGCTCCCCCAGCATCTCCTCATGGACGATGAGCCGGTAGCTGCAGGAGTGGCGGGCGTCCTTGCCCCAGCCCAGGTCCAGCTGGTAGGCGGGGTTGCGGTAGCGGAAGTGGTCGTGGTGCACCAGGCCGCCCAGCTCGGCGGCGAACAGCCTGATGATGGTGTTGACGTCCAGGGTGGTTTGTAAAATGGTGTTAAGCTTGAGTGCCGCGTTCAGGCCCGGGTCAGTGCTGTCGTTGCTGGCGCGCCCGCTCAGGGCCAGGTTGACGGCATCGGGATTGAAATGGGTAAACGATGACCCGGTTTCTAGGGCTTGAGGCGTAGACATGGGCTGATCTCCTGGACAGTCTGCGCCCGACTAAGCCAGAAATGTGCCAGAATCCGGCCAATGTTGCCGGCAAGTGGTTATTATTGTGTTAAAACAATCAGATAAAAAATCAGTTGGGAGAACAAGGGGGCGAAATGTGCGCGTCAATCCATTGACAGGGCAAGCACTGGCCGGGGCTTGCCGTTTCCGCTGCCGGT